>CAZFHD010000027.1:1486-7116 GCA_964518455.1 uncultured Candidatus Saccharibacteria bacterium
GGATTTTTGCTTTAAATTATGGTTATTTTATTATTAAGATTTCCAACAAAACAATCAAGCCGCCAAAAAGGAGATAGATCAAAATTGCAAGCCACCACTTCACTTTTATTTTTTTGGTAAAATAGGACATTTTTTTATTTTAAATTTCCCTTCTTCATAAAAATTTCTCATTGGGAAAGCGCTATACCATTTACAGCATATACTTTATTTTAGCAGAAAATAGCCCTTTGGGCGATTATTTATACTTCTTTCCTCAAATAACTTTTCAATTTTTATTCACTCTCTCTGAGTAAAAAATCTCTTTACCAAATAAGAAAATAGTGGTAAACTAACTTCTAGGTTCTTTAACAAAAGGAGAAGGAAATGAAAAAAGGCAACACCAGTCTTATAGTTCTCAGTATTATAGTAATAATAGTAATTACAGGGATAGTAGTTTATAGACAGGAAAAAATATTAGAGCAGGGAAAAGAAAAAGTAACAATTTACGTGGTTGATAGCTTTAGTAGAAGAAAAGACAGCCATGGAAAAATGGTTTCTCAGATGGCAGAAAAGTTTTGTTTTAACAGCTGTAAAGTAGAACCTGCTATTGCTGGAAAACACAGCATTGACAAAGAAAAATACCTCAGTGAATTAGCTAAAATAGTAAAAGAAGCAAAAGAAAATCCCCAAAAAAAGTTTGTAGTAAATATTAGCTTGGGGAGCTACGGCTTTAACCCCTTAGAATACCTTCTTATCAGGGCTCTTCATCGTCAAGGGGTCGTAATAGTGGCTGCTGCTGGCAATGATAACACTTCGTTGAAACAATTCCCCGCAGCCTATAAAGAAACAATCGCTGTAGCTGCTAGTGAAGGAAACAAAAAAACAAAATACTCTAATTACGGAGAGTATGTTGATATTACAGTGTCAGGCTTCGGTGAAAAAGAGTTTCTTAGCAGAGAAAGAAAGTTTGAAGGAACAACAGAAAAAACAAAAACCTATTACTTAATAAAAGCAGGAACGTCCTTTTCTACTCCAAGGTTAAGCGGGTTAATAGCTTACATTCTAAAACAGAGACCTGACCTGAAACCAAAAGATATTATAGACAAAATAAAAAGAGGAGCCGTCCCCCTTAAGGACATCTATTTTCACAAAAAACAGCTGGGAGCTGGAGAGCTGGATTTTAAAGGGACGCTTTTAGAATTAGACCCTCTTTACCAAAAAATATCAAGTTGGGGAACAGGGTCTATGATTTTCAGTTTTCTGATTGTTTTAATAGGGATCATCCTCTCCGAAATCAAAGATCAAGGCGCAGGCTGGCTTTTGGGCTTTATTGCTTTTTTTATCTTGGTACCCCTTTTGCTTATCGGCCAGGAAATTCTAATATCCAAATTAGATCTGCTAAGCGGAAAAACAGCAACTGCAACAGCATTAGTTTTAACTTCTTTACTAATTGTTGTTAATTACTACGGCGAGATATACTTAGAAGTTGAAAGAATAGAAAAAGAGAAAGAAGAAATAATAAGAAGAAGGAAAGAAGCATTTGGCGCCGATCTCTGAAAAACAAAAAAAGAGGCTTTACCAGCCTCTTCTTTTTTTATCTTTCTACCTCAAGTATCATCTATTTTTTATTTAACTCTGGCTAAAATTGCCTGTCTCGCTGTAGCTGCTTCCTTCGCCGAAGTAGCCTCGGCTACGGAGGCCGAGTTAGCGAAAGCGGGATTGGTCCACTAAAAATCAGGGCTGACATTATTCTTAAGTAACATTTTCAAAAAAAAGAGCCTAAAATATGCGAAATACTTTAGGCCCAAGGGGTTGGTGACCTGTTTTAGGTTGTGAATATTACTTTACTATCAATATTTGCATTCATTAAACGAACCCGGGCCAAAACTTTGTTATAGCCCCGTTCAGATACAAAAGTAAAACTTCCTCCTCTTGCGAAGAAAATCGTCCCCCCTATAAATTTTTCTTTTCTTCCTGATGTAGAATATTCAGCGCGAGCTGAAACTGGATCAACTCCGGTCTTCGGGCAAAAAGCATAATACCTAGAAAGTTCTCTGCTTGACTTCTTTAGCCCAAGCAGTAAGAAAAATAAGCCAACTAGAAATATTACTGCAAAGTCTATCATCCACCACATGGTTGTCCCCTTTCAAAGAGCTATTAATACATATTATTATATCTCCAGACTTTGTCAATAAAAGAAAACCCGAGAAAACAATCTCGGGCTATTTTGGTTTATGTCTTTTGGAAAAGGACTATTTTCGGATAACGAATTAGGAGTCGTCTGCAGCACCCATCCCTTCTTCGAACGATTCTTCGGCGACATCAAAGCAGCAGTTGTCTCTCACCCAGGCAATGCCCCTGGCGCTGACAGCATCGAGCTTCTCAAAGGAAGCCTCAGCCTCCACCACGAGTGGTGCTGTGTTAGTACCCATTACCCTGCAGTAGCGCTGGGCGTAGCCGATATGAAGCATCAGCTCGGTGTAGCGCACGAGGTTGAGATCGCCCTGGTCAAGCGCCGTGAACTGCATAGGCCTGCTCGGCCAGTCCGGTGCCATGCAACGGAGCGGGTGGCCGGGCTTCACGTAATGGTTCTTCATGTGGCAGCCGACCACGCGGTCACCGACGAGTTCGAAACGCCGACGCCAGTCCTCACCTTCCCAGCAGTGCGACGGATCGGCGTTGACGCCCAGACACTTATCATCGATGCAGATTTTGACAAGCATCATGAAGTCGTCGGCGCACATAGCCGCAGTGCCGGGATGGATTTCGTGAGCGAGGACAATGCCAAGTTGGTTGGCGTGTTTGCGAATCTCCGAAGTCAGGGAGATGAACCGAACCTTGCCCTCGGCAATAAGATCGTATCCCGGACCTTCCCAAAATCCCCAAGGATAACCCGTGGCCACTTCCCAGCCAAAGGCTACTCCCCAGAACATGGGCACGACCTTGACGCCAAGTTCGGCGCATAGGTCGAGAAGCCTGCGGATGTACGTCTCGGCCCATTGTTCGATTTCCTCGAACGACTTTCTCGCCACATCTGGCGGTAGGAACGGAATCATGGTCTTAGTTCCCGTCCAGGCCGAGGTGTGCACCCAGAATGGGCAGTGGGCACTGACGCCGTCGATCTTGAGACCAACGTCAGCGAATTTCTGCCTGATCGTAGCTGCTGGCAAGAATCCCCCATTGGGATCTTCCAGCATAAAGTTGGACGGCTGACAACCAGCCGCACCAGCGCCTTTGGCAAACTTCAAGAAATCATCCAGTCCTTTTGACCCATGCTGAGCTCCTTCAACACTTGGGTGAAACACTTTCATTTTCTTCCCTCCCTTTCTGACGTTCTCTCCACTCTTCTTGCCCCAATGGCAAAAAGAATACTCGCTTCAAAGCCATCATTTCATAGTCTCTCCTTTCCAGATTTTAAGGTTCTATTTGTTATCTGAAAGTATAACAGATGAAAAAATGTTGTCAAGAACGCCATTAACTAATCCAAGGAAGTGTGCATATTATAATAAAGTAGTTTTCAAATAGAATAAGTAAATTATCGCACAATACAGAATCAAAAAAACCCGAGAAAACAATCTCGGGCTATTTTGACTAATTTCCATATTATTTCTCCGTTTTTATCAAAAATAATCTCTTTTTAAACCCGCCCCTCTTTTTATTCTTGATTTTTTGCTGTTTTTTAATTTGTGTTTTATTCAAACTAAACTCTAACATTAAAACATCAATTAATTCCTGAATATCAACTATTTCATTGATAATTTCCTTTTTACCCCTTGCTTTAATCAATTCCTTTGCCCCTTCCAAAACCTTTTTCTTTAACTCTTTTAAATATTCTTTCTTGTTTAAAACCCGAGAATAAGGTTTCCAGCCATCAGATTCAATAATCTCTAAAATCCTATCTCTAATTAACTTATTGTATTTTATAACTTTTTTCATTATTCTAATTATTTTTTCGATTTTTATGTAAAACTAAACTAAGTTTAGTTTTGCGTTACATACTCTATCTTAGCAAAAAATCGCCTTTTAGGCGATTTTTTTGGACTCCGTAAATTTTATTTTCAATTATATTTTCACAGAGGACGGGCCTCTGCGGATTATTTATCTCCAATTATTATTTAAAAATCAGAGTTAACACTATTCTTTCTATTTTTTTCTATTTCCTTTTTTCTGAAAACCAGCCGGCTCTTTTCATAACTTCCAGGGCAATTCTGTTGCTCGGACCGTCTCCCCTGGCAGCAGAAACACCAACATTTCTCCCAACCGCTTCCGATATTTCGGCAACATCTTTATCGGTAAATCCCGGGCAAAGAAGAATTGAGTGAACGCCCTCCTCTTTAACAAGGTTTCTGCATACTTCAAGAGCCTGGTTTTGATTTCTGACCAGCACTACAAAAAGTTTGTATTTAGACGTCTCAACCACACACCTATGCTTCTCTGGCTCTGCATCAGGAGTATGAGCGAGAAAAAGTACTTTAAACATCATAATATTGTTTTTATTTATAAAAAATAGAGTTGACTCCATTTTTTTATTTTTACTCTTGACAACCTCTTTTAATTTGTTATACTGATAATATCACGATGAGAGGACTACCAAAGGGTTTCGTCCCGAGGGAATGCCTCTCTTTTTATTTTGCTAATTTTTTCTTAAATAATTGAATATTTACCATAAAATAACCGAATTTTCTAAGTAAAGAAGAAAAATGAATATTTGGCACGATTATTTTCAGCAGTTTATTTTGCTTAACTAAATATTCAATCAAGCAATAAAAATCGCCGTCTCCCGAAACAATAACGGCTTTTTCATAATTAGAATATTCAATCATCGCATGCAAAACCAATTCAGCATCAACGTTGCCCTTAACTCTAATCTCGCCATCTTTTTTTATCTCCAAGGTCGGCTTAAAAATACAAATATAGCCGGCTTTTTGCAGTTCGGTATAAAGCATCTGATTACCGGGAACAAAACCAATAAAAAGATAGGCTTTTCCAACTCCGTATTTATCTTTTAAAAACTGCCTAAATCTGGCGAAATCTAAATTCCAACCTTGACTCTTAACGCCTAAATTTAAATTTTGGCTATCTATAAAAGCATAATTATTAAACTTATTCCTCATAAATTTTATAATGCTTTGGCTAAAATTGCCTGCCTTGTCGTAGCTTTAGCGAAGGCGGGATTGGTTTTTAAAAAGTCAAAGTTAAGATTGAGGAATATTGTCTTCCTCATTTTTGTTTTCTTTTGGTAATTTTTTACCAAATCCTTCAAAAGCCCTTAAAATTTCTAAGGGCACCGCAAAAACAATAGTATTTGACTGGTCAGAACTTATATCATTAACTGACTGAAGAGTCCTTAAATGCAGGGCTCCTTTTGATTCTGATAAAATTTGGGCAGCTTTAGCCATATTATCAGCAGCAATCACCTCTCCCTGAGCTTTAATAATTATTGCTCTTTTTTCCCTTTCTGCTTCGGCTTGCTTACCGATTACTCTTTTCATTTCTTCCGGTAAGGTTATATCTTTCAACTCAACATTGATAACTTCAATTCCCCAAGGATCAGTGGCTTTGTCTACAATATCTCTTATGTTTTCTGAAACCCTGTCTCTCTGGGAAAGAAGTCCATCTAAATCTACCTGGCCTACAGCATTTCGCATTGT
>CAZFHD010000028.1:0-7025 GCA_964518455.1 uncultured Candidatus Saccharibacteria bacterium
AAAGAAGCTAAAACAAAAGTTCAGGAAGAGATTAGAAAAGATTATTTAATTTTGATTGACGGCTCAAAACAAATGAAGATGGCGGAAGTTGTAGAAGCGATTAGATTTAGAGCTTAAAATAAAAGCGGAGGGTAATTCTCCGCTTTTTATTTCTTTAAGTGGAAAAGAATCGGCAGGCCGTAAAGAATTCCGAAATTGATCAAGAGTATTGCTAAAAGTATTATTCCTGCCATTAAAGAGTTGCAAGGGTTTATAGGGGGTTTTTGAGGAGAAACATAAAAAGGATCAGTAAGTCTTTTATTCTCAGTTGCAGTAAAAGCTGCCGTAGCACCGATAGCAACAAAGATAACGCCAATAGTAACAATAGCAATACCGATACCTAAAATAGCCGTGGAAGCAAGAAGACCAAAAAAGATAGTTGAGACAATACCGCCAATGATATCGCCAATAGCAGCGATGCTAGCAATAAAGCTAGCACAAATAATACAGATGGCAGTAAATCCAATAATATCAGCATTGACAGAAGCGATAGCAACAGCAGGGTTACCAGGAGCAGTAGCAGCAAGAGGACTAACTCTAGCAGCAGTAAAAGCAGAAGCTATAGCCGCAATAAAAGTAATACCAGCAGCTATTACTGTTTGTCTGTCCTTAACCGGCTTATCCAATAACAGAGTTAAACTTGTAATTAGTGCTACTCCTGTTGTAAATACTATCGCGCTTATTACTAACTTTTTCATTACTCGCCTCCCTCTATCAGACCTCGCTTTTCTATTCTGTTGGTAAAGAGCCTATTATTATTTATAGCATAAATTTTGAGATTGTAAAGCCTTTCTCGACAAAAGGTAATCTTTGTGCTAATTTATAGAGTAAAAGGCCCCATCGTCTAATGGTTTAGGACGCATGATTCTCAATCATGTAATACGGGTTCGACTCCCGTTGGGGCCGCAAACTAAAGTTCTTTGATAATCTAAAGCAAGACTCTAAACATAGAGGGAGCGAAAAATGAAAACTCAAAATAGTAGATTAGGAAGGAAATTAGCTGAGGTTCCTTATTTTGAGAGGTTAGTTCTTCTTCCTCAGTGTTTGAGGAGTAATCAATGTAAAGCTCCCAGAGGAAAATTTGGATTATTGGAATGTCAAGGATGTCGCCAAAAAAGAGAAGACGGCTTAGAATGTCCTATTCCAACTATGGTAGAAATAGCTTATGAAATAGGATATGGAGGAGTCTATGTATTTACCGGAGGAAGCGGTATTGTTTCTTTTCTAAAAGAAATAGGATTGCCAGGAGCAGTTTTAGGAGTAGCTTGCGAGCCAGAAATAATAGAAGGCAGGAAAAAAATGGATGAATTGGGGATTCCTAACCAGGTAGAATATTTAGTAGAAGCGGGATGCGCAGAAACCATCCTTTTTAGAGATCCGAATAATTTTAAGATAGAATGGCTTCAAATATTGACTAAGTTTTCTCCTGATTCTTGAGAATGAAATAAATTTTTTAAAAATCGCTAGAAACTAGCGATTTTTTTTCACTTCATTAAAATCTTTTTTTCTGATAAAATAAGAGAATGCAAAAAGAAATAGCTTGGCACAATCTTAGTTGGGAAGAGGCTGTGAAAAAGTTAAAATCTGATTCTGAGAAGGGTTTGTTTTTGAAAGATATTAAAGAGAGAAAAGAAAAGTTTGGCAAGAACTTACTTCCTGAAGAAAAACCTTTAACTAAACTTAGTTTAGTTTTAGAGCAGTTTAAGAGTCCTTTAATTTATATTTTGGTGATAGCAGGAATTGTAGTTTTGGTTTTTAAAGAATTTACTGACGCCATTGTTATTTTTGGCGCTGTTTTTTTGAATACTATTGTTGGGTTTTTCCAAGAAAGTAAGTCCTCCCGAGCCCAAAGCAAACTAAAAAAAGTAGTTAAAATTGAAGCTCAAGTAATAAGGGAAGGGAATAATAAAATTGTGGATTCTAGTGAATTAGTTCTTGGCGATATTTTTATTTTGAGTCCCGGAGATAAGATACCAGCTGATGGAAGAATTATTGAAAGCAATAATTTGAAAACCAATGAAATGGCATTAACTGGTGAATGGTTGCCAGCTGAAAAGAAACCCAATATTTTGCCAGAGAAAGCCTCTTTAGCAGATAGAGATAATATAGTTTATATGGGCACGGTTGTAGAAGATGGAACAGCAAAGGTAATAGTTACTTCAACAGGCCTAAAATCTGAAATAGGAAAAGTAGCCCAGATGGTGAAAGAAACCAAAGAGAGAAAAACCCCATTACAAAAGAAGATATCCCGCTTTGCTAAAATTGTAGGCGGAATTATTGTAGTAATTTGTTTCCTTATTTTTATTGAAGGGATAATCACTGGAAACAGTTTTTTGGAGATGTTTGAAGTTGCGGTAGCTGTTGCTATAGCTGCTATTCCAGAGGGGCTGCCAGTCGCGGTAACTGTGATACTGGCTTTAGGAATGCAAAGGATTTTAAAGAAAAAAGGATTAGTTAGAAAATTGTTGGCAGCAGAAACTTTAGGAAGTACTTCTGTAATTTGTACTGACAAAACCCTTACCTTAACTGAAGGAAAGATGGTGGTTTCTAAGATATTGACAGGGGAAGAGTTTTTAGATAATGGAACGGGGGATCATCTCTTAGCTTTAAAAATTGCTACCTTGGCTAATGAAGCGTTTATTGAGAATCCTGAACAAACAATGAAAAAGTGGATTATTCGAGGCAGACCGACCGATAGAGCTTTACTTTTGGCAGGAATGGAGGCAGGTCTTAATAAAAAAGAATTGGAAGAGAAATTTCATAAAATTGCAGAGCTGCCATTTAACACAGTGAACAAATATTTAGCAAGAGCTTTTGAAACAAAAAAAGAAGGAGATGTTCTTTATCTTTCCGGGGCTCCTGAAAAAATATTAGAGATATCTAAATATTTGAAAGTAGGTAATAAAGAAATGCCTTTAGTTTTTCAAACAGAGGAGAAAATAAAACTTAAGTTAGAGGAAATGACAAGAAGGGGTTTAAGAGTAGTAGCGGTTGCTTACAAAAATATTACTGGCTTAAGCGATTTATTTAATAATTTAGTTTTTGTGGGATTTATAGCTTTAAAAGACCCAGTTAGAAAAGAGGCAAAAAGGGCAATAAAGGTCTGTCGGCAGGCTGGAATGAGACCAATTATTGCTACTGGCGACCACAAGTTAACAGCAAAAGCAGTTGCTGAGGAGTTGGACTTTAAAATCAAAGAAGGAAATATTATGACCGGCCTTGAATTAGACGGGCTTTCAGATAAAGAGTTTGCAGAAAAGGTAGAAGACATTCAGGTCTATGCTAGGGTGGAGCCTAAGCATAAAATGAGAATTATTCAGGCCTGGCAGGAAAG
Organism: uncultured Candidatus Saccharibacteria bacterium; assembly: GCA_964518455.1. GTDB lineage: Bacteria > Patescibacteriota > Minisyncoccia > Minisyncoccales > GWA2-38-27 > CAZDXV01. The sequence goes on from CAZFHD010000028.1 coordinate 3,374, forward strand.
GGGAGAGGTGGTAGCAATGACTGGGGACGGGGTTAACGACGCTCCAGCTATAAAGAAGGCTGATATCGGAATAGCTTTGGGTTCTGGTACAGAGGTTGCTAAAGAAGTTTCAGACCTTGTTCTGCTTACCGATAATTTTAATATTATTGTGACTGCAGTAGAGGAAGGAAGAGCAATTATTGATAATATCAGAAAAGTTATAACTTACCTTCTTTCTGACAGTTTTACCGAAATAATTTTAATTGGAGTAAGTCTTTTTTTAGGTTGGCCCCTTCCAATTATCGCTGTTCAGATTTTATGGGTAAATCTTATTGAAGATGGGCTTCCTGATATTGCTTTAGCTTTTGAGTCAAAAGAAAAAGACTTAATGAAGCAAAAGCCCAGAGGGCATGACGTTCCTCTTTTGAATTCAGAAATGAAGGTCTTAATTTTTATTATTGGATTAGTGACTGACTTTTTACTTTTAGGATTATTGTTCTGGTTAGTAAAGTATTCTGGTTATGAAATTCCTCATATTAGATCAATAATCTTTGCTGGATTAACTGTAGATTCAATTTTTTATGTATTTTCTTGTAAGAATTTAAAGCGAAATCTTTGGCATATAAATCCTTTTTCTAATAAATTTTTAGTTTTTGCTTGGATTTTTGGAATAGTAATGTTATTGGCTGCTCTGTACCTCCCGGTCTTACAAGCACTTTTAAAAACAGTTCCCTTAAATTTTTTTGATTGGCAATTAGTTTTAGGCCTAGGATTGGCAAATATAATTTTGATTGAAGCAACAAAACATTATTTCATTGTCAGACACAATACATGATAATTTTTTATATATCTATTTTTCTTGTATCCTGTCTTATTCTTTTTTGGTCAGGTCCCAAGTTGGTTAAGTCTTTAATAAGAATGGCTAAATTTTTGGGTTGGCGGGAATTTGTGGTAGCTTTTTTTGTTATGGCTATTGCCGGAGCCGTTCCTAATTTATTTGTTGGCATTAATTCTGCAATTCAAGGTATTCCAGAACTTTCTTTCGGGGACATTGTTGGTGGTAATGTAATAGACCTTACTTTAGCTGTAGCTTTGGCTATTTTAATTGGGGGCTCGGCTTTACCCGCTAAGAGCAAAACGGTTCAAAACAGCGCTATTTTTACAGCCATTGTGGCTATCTTGCCTCTTTTGCTGGTTTTAGATGGTGAGCTGGGAAGAATAGATGGAGCTGTTTTGATTTTAGTTTTTATTTTCTATATAATTTGGCTTTTTTCAAAAGAAGAAAGGTTTAGAAAAGAATACAATCAAAGAAGAGAAAAGAAAAAAAGAAGATTCAAAGAATTTTTCAAAGATATTAAAAGTGTTTTTCTTTCTCTTTTTTTACTGTTAATGGCGGCTGGAGGAATAGTATGGAGCGCTCGCGCTTTTTCTCAGGCCTTGGATATTTCTCTTCCTGTAGTAGGTATTTTAATTGTTGGAGCGGGAAATACCCTGCCTGAGATATACTTTGCTATAGCTTCTGCCAGGAAAAAACAAAATTGGATGATTTTAGGGAACTTGATGGGTTCTGTAATAGTTTGCGCTACTTTAGTATTAGGTTTAGTGGCTTTGATTCAACCTATTGTTATTTCAGATTTTTCACCTTTTGCTATAGCTAGATTTTTCTTAGTTATTTCAGCTATTTTCTTTTTTGTAATTATAAGAACAGATGAAAAAATTAGTAGAAGGGAAGGTGTTTTTTTGCTTTTAATTTATCTTCTTTTCTTAGTAACCGAGATACTCCTCCGCTAATTAAATTGGAAGGTCCGACCTTCCAAACTAATTAACAAAATTAACCCTTGATAAAAGCCGAAGACTACGAGTCTCGTAGGCTAAATCTAAGGGTTGATTTTTTATTAGAAAAATTGTAGGATAAGTTAATATGGAGTTTGTAATTTCTCTTTTGGTTTTAATACTTTTAGGCTTGGGAATAGTGATTTTCTTATTGTTAAAAAGAAAGCCGAAAAAACAGAGCGACACTTTATTAATGATTCAGCAGCAGATAGGTGATTTAAGACAGGCAATAAGTAATGGTTTATCTGAATCAAATAAAGCAATTCAGACGCAGTTCGGTCAGAGCGCTAAAATTATTAGCAGTGTTACAGAAAAATTAACAAGGTTAGACGAAACCAATCGGCAAGTTGTAAGTTTCGCCGACCAACTTCGCAACCTTCAAGATATTTTAAAAAATCCCAAACAGCGTGGGGTTTTAGGAGAATATTATTTGGAAACCGTTTTGAAAAATGTTTTACCGCCGGGATCTTATCAAATGCAATACTCTTTCAAAGACGGAACTATAGTTGATGCGGTAGTTTTTATTGATAAACAAATTATTCCGGTTGATTCAAAATTTAGTTTAGAAAATTACAATCGTTTATTAGAAACACATAACCCAGAGGAAAGAAGAAAATATGAGAGTGCTTTTGTTGCAGATCTTAAGGTTCGCATTGACGAAACGGCAAAATATGTTAAACCAGAAGAGAATACAATGGATTTTGCCTTTATGTTTATTCCTTCGGAAGCCGTTTATTATGATTTACTTATTAATAAGGTAGGGGCGGTTACCGACGATACTAACAATTTGATTAATTATGCAGGGAAGAAGAAGGTTATAGTTGTTTCCCCAACATCTTTTCTGGCTTATTTACAGACTGTTTTACAAGGACTTAGGAAACAAAAAATTTCTGAACAAGCGCTTGGAATAATAAAAGAAGTAGAGAGGCTCGGCCGGCATTTAGGAACTTATAGCGAATATATGAAAAAACTTGGGAATCATTTAACAACAACTGTAAGCAGTTATAACAAAGCCAGTAAAGAATTTAAAAAAGTTGACAAAGACGTAGTAAAAATTGCGGGAGGAAAATCTAAAATAAAAATTAAAGAAGTAGAAACTCCGTTATTAGAAGAATAAAGAACGCGATACTAATCTATGAATTGCATACCAATGATACGAATATTAGTATAATTGGTATGTTTATTAGTATTATTGGTATCGCTTATAGTTATGTTAGCTATAATAAAAACCGGAGGAAAACAATATCTAGTTTCTCTGGGAGAAAAAATTAAAATAGAAAAGATTGATAAAGAAGAGGGCAAAGAGATTGTCTTTAAAGAAGTTTTGTTGGTGGAAAAAAACAGGAAATTAGAGATTGGCAGCCCGTTAGTTAAGGGAGCTAAAGTGACAGGAAAAGTTTTAAAGCAAGGAAAAGGGAAAAAGATTATAGTTTTTAAATACAAACCGAAGAAACGCTATAAAAAAAAGAAAGGACATAGACAACTTTTTACTGAAGTTGAGATTGTAAAGATAGAAAGCAAATAAAACTATAATAAAAAAAGCCCCTACTTTGTAGGGGCTTGCTTCGCTTTTTGTTCTTGGCGGAGCTTTTTGCTTTTGTGGTGGTAGAGGAAGAACCATAGAAAGTTCAAGAGAAACGCTCCCGCCAACAGAAACAGCGAGAACCAACTATCCTCTACCGGTTTTGAGGCGTTCCCCAGAAAAAGGGGAATGCCTATAGCCAGAATGCCAATGAGCGATCCTGCGAAGATTAACCAAAAAATAGCCTTTTCGTCCCTTTCCATTTTATCCCTTTCTTTTTCTTTTGTTGGCAGTGGGTAAGAAAGGAATTAAAGCTTA
>CAZFHD010000029.1:0-6816 GCA_964518455.1 uncultured Candidatus Saccharibacteria bacterium
CTGCAATCTCTTCAGCTAAAGGTTCCCTTCCTAAGTCCTGCAATAATCTTCTTCTTACCGCAGTATATTTTGAAATAGTTTCTACCATATGAACCGGAATTCTAATAGTTCTGGCTTGATCAGCTAAAGCTCTGGTAACAGCCTGTCTTATCCACCAAGTAGCATAAGTAGAAAACTTATACCCTCTTCTCCAATCAAACTTTTCAACTGCCCGGAAAAGACCCATATTACCCTCTTGAATTAAATCGAGCAAAGTTAAATTAGGAGATTTTCCTACATATCTTTTAGCAATTGAAACCACCAGCCGAAGATTGGCTTTAGTTAATCTTTTTTTAGCTTCTTCGTCTCCTTTTTCAATTCTTTTTGATAATTCCTTCTCTTCTTCCGCTGTTAAAAAAGAAACTTTGCCTATCTCTTTTAAATACAACTGAACAGGATCTATCTTCAATCGTCTAACTTCTTTTACTCTCTTTGCTCTCTTTTCTCTTTCTTTACCTTCTAATAATTTGCCAGTTTCTTTGACTTCAATTCCCTTATTTTCTAACTCTTCATAAAGATTTTCCAGTTCTCTAATATCTTTTTCAATTTGAGGAAAAAGATAGAGAATCTCAGAAGTGGTAACAAAACCTCTTTGTTTTCCTTTTTCAATTAAACTTTGAAGATCCTTTTGCTTTAAAAAGGTTTTTTTTCTAACTATCTTTTTTTTCTTAACCTTTTTCTTTTTTCTAATCGTCTTTTTCTTAATAGGTTTCTTTCCGGACTTCTTTAAGACTTTTTTCTTAAAAGTTTTCTTTTTCTCCATAATTAAATTAAGCTATTTCCAAGTCATTCCAGGACTTAGAAAAACGATCAAATTGTTCTAAAAGCTTTTGAACTTCTTCATAATTTTCTTCTTTTTCAGCTTTCTTAATCTTTCTTGAAATTTCAGTTAATTTGTCTCTAATTAATAAAGTTTTAAGTTCCTTCAAACAACTTTTACATTCCTCTTTTATCCTCTCATCTGGATTATCATCTTCTTCAAAAGAGAACCCATCTTCAGCTTTTAAACAAAGGAAATCAACAAGCTCTCCTAATTCTCCCGGAAAATTACCTTTAATATTAAATCCTTCTTTTTTGAAATGAGAAAAGATCTGAGAAACATAAGGAGAAAAAAGCTGAAGATCTTCCTCTGAAATCATCTTAAGATTCTCAGGTTTTTTAATTACTAAAGAAGCTAAATGTTCCTCCAAAAGCTGTTTTCTTGTTTTCTGGATAGGAATCTTTTTCTCAACAAAATCGTCTTCTTTTCTTTCTATTTCTTCAATTTTTGTCTTTTGAAACTCTTCTAAAACATCTTCTTCTTTAACCTCTAAGCCCTCTGCTAAATCTTTAATCCAAACACTCTTTTCTATTATATTTGGAATCCTTTTTATAATAGGAAGCAGAACTTTGGAAATGCTCTTTTTCCCTTCTAGGGTGCTTTCGTCAAACTTAGAAAAAGTGGTTTCAAAGTAGAAATCGTGAATGGACTTAGCTTTCTTAATCAATTCTTTCCATTTGTCAGAAGACTGCAATATAAGGTCGGCTGGATCCAAATCCTGAGGCATCATAATTATTTTAACATCAAACCCTCTTTCTTGAGCTAAATCAATTCCCCTTTTGGTGGCAGAATTTCCAGCTATATCCATATCAAAGGCCGTAAAAAGATTATTAGAATATCTTTTAAGAACCTTTAATTGAAAAGGCGTAAGAGCTGTTCCGGAGGTAGCTACTACGTTATTAAATCCTGTCTGATGAGCCATAATAGTGTCGGTATAACCCTCCACCAAAATACAAGAATCATTTTTTCTAATATTTACTCCAGCTTTATTTAAACCATATAATATTTTACTTTTATCATAAAGCAGAGTTCCCGGACTATTAATATACTTTGCCTCTTCTTGACCATCGGGTCTCTTTTTATCTTCAAACACCCTTCCTCCAAAACCTACAACTTGAGAACTAAGATCAAATATGGGAAAAATTATTCTTCCTCTGAACCTATCATAAAAATCGCCTGATTTTTCAGACTTCAAGCACAAACCAGCTTTTATAACCTCTTCTCTTTTGAATCCCTTACCCACCAAAAAATCAGACAAACCCTGCCAGGTTTCCGGAGCATAGCCTAATCTCCATTCTTTTATGCTCTCTTCTTTTATTCCCCTATCTTGAAGATACTTTTTAGCTTCTTTTCCTTTAGAGCTCTCCTGAAGCTGTTTTTCAAAGAAAGAACAAGCTAATTCTGAGACATCGTAAAGTTTCTTGCGCTCAGTTCTAACTTTAGGATCTTCTCTTTTCAGTTCAACCCCAGCCTTCTGAGCTAAAATTCTCAAAGCATCGCCAAAATCTACCCCTTCAATCTTCATTACAAATTTAAACATATCACCTCCCTCACCACAAGCACCAAAACAATGCCAGATTTGACGAGTAGGACTGACAAAAAAGGAAGGTTTTTTCTCAGAATGAAAAGGGCAAATAGCCCGATAATTAACTCCAGCTTTCTGAAGTTTGATATAGCTTCGGATAACATCCACAATATCCAGCCGATTTTTAATTTCTTCAATTGAAGAATCTGTCATATTGAGCCAATTACAACATTATAATAGCACGAAATTCACTCTAAATCAATTCTACTCTAATAAATTTCAGTCCTATCTGATTATAATCAAGTAATTAAGCTCTTGACATTAGAGTACGACCAGCTACCATTAAGCTATAATTAAGTTGTGATAGAAAAGAGAATATCCCGTAAAAACGGGGTTTTTAAAAAAAATCAATTAATGAGAAAACTTAAAATTGCTCAATTAGCTCCTCCCTGGCTTTCTGTGCCTCCTAAAAAATATGGAGGCACAGAATTAATAATACATCATCTTACAGAAGGACTTGTTAAAAAAGGGCACAAAGTTACTCTATTTGCTTCAGGAGACTCCAAAACCAAGGCTAATCTTATTTCTACTTTTCCAAAAGCTCTTTATTGGAAAGGAGTAAGCTGGAAAGAACCCTACTCTCCTTTAGCTCATACTGCCACTTGTTTCAAAAGAGCTTCAGATTTTGACATTATCCATAACCACTTTCACTACTGGGGAATCTGTTTTTCTTCTTTGGTTAAAAACACTCTTACCACCTATCATGGATCTTTTAATTCAATTTCCAAAGATTCTCCAAAGTATAAAATCCTGAAAGAATTCAAAAATCATCCTTTAGTAGCTATAAGTAATTCTCAAAAGAAAATAAAGGGTTTAAACTTAAATTTCATAGCTACTGTTTATAATGGTATTGATGTCCAGAAGTTTGACTTTAGTGAAAAACAAGGTAAATACCTTGCCTGGATGGGACGAATCACTCCTAAAAAAGGAGTATTAGAAGCTATTAAGATTGCTAAAAAAGTTAAATTACCTCTCAAAATTGCAGCTAAAATTGATAAAAACTATCCTCCGGATATTAAATTCTATAAGGAGAAAGTAAAACCTTTAATTGACCAAAAAAAGATTATTTATATTGGAGAAATTGGAGGACATAAAGAGAAATCTGAATTTCTAAAAAATGCTTTGACTTTACTAAATCCAATTAAATGGGAAGAGCCGTTTGGATTAGTTATGCCAGAAGCTATGGCTTGCGGGACGCCGGTAATTGTTTTTAATAGAGGGTCTGCTAAAGAAGTAGTTAAAGATAAAAAAACAGGCTTCATAGTAAAAGATATAAATCAGGCTGTAAAAGCTATAAAAAAGATAGATAGAATTAAAAGAAGAAACTGTAGAACTTGGGTGGAAGAAAAATTCAGCAAAGAAAGAATGGTTGAAGATTATGAAAAGGTTTATTATCAATTTTTATCCTAATTTATGCCTAGAAAAGCAAAAGTAAATAAAATTTTATTTATTCAATGTTTTCCCTTGTGGGGAAGCGGCTCCGGAACTTATACAAGAGAGTTAGCTTTGGAAGTTAATAAATCCAAAAACATAAAAACAGCAATAGTTTGCCCCGAGGGTAAAAGAGAACTTTCTGGAGTAAAAATCTATCCTTTAGAATTGCCTTTTCCTGTTGCCTTTACCGGTCATCCGGACTGGCCGGTCTGTAAACTTTACAAAGACCTTACTCCTAAAGAAATATCTCGGGTATTTAAATCTTTTTTAAGAACCGTAATAAATGCGGTGGATGATTTTAATCCGGACCTCATTCATGTTCAGCATATTTCTTTACTCTTGTGGGTAGCAAACTTCATAAAAGCATCATATGGTATAAACTTTATTGTTACTGCTCATGGTACTGGAGTTTTAGCTGCTTCTCAAAATAAAGCTTATATTCCTCTTACTAAAGACGCCTTAAAAAGAGTAAAGAAAATAGTAGCTGTAAGCGGTGATACAAAAGATTGGCTTTTGAGAATCTTTGGCAAAGACTTTCATTACAAAACAAGAATCATCCCAGGAGGTATTTATTTAGAGAATTTTTCACCAGAGAAAAAAATAAAGATAATTAATAAAAAATACAAACTTAAAAACAAAAAAGTTGTTCTTTTTTCTGGTAAACTCACACCTCAAAAAGGAGTTTTCTATCTTATAAAAGCAGCCCAAGATATAAAAGGAGATATTTATATCATTGGGGACGGTCCTGAAAAGAAGAAATTAGAAGATCTGGTATATAAATGGAAATTAAATAATGTTCACTTTTTAGGTTATATGGGAGATGAAAAAAAAGAAGAGCTTGAAGAATTCTATTATAGAGCAGATGTCTTTATAGCTCCCTCTGTTTGGGACGAACCTTTAGGCCTTGTTATTCTGGAAGCCATGGTTACTAAAACCCCGGTAATCGCTACCAGAAAAGGAGGCATCCCCTTAGCTGTAAAAGATGGTATCAATGGATTTTTAGTCAGGCCCAGAAGTAATAGACAGTTATCCCAAGCCTGTAATAAACTTTTGGAAGATGCTAATTTAAGAAAAAAAATGGGAGCAGCTGCTAGAGAAACAGTAGAAAAGAAGTTTACCTGGAAAAAAATAGCCCAAAAATACATAAGGATTTACAAAAGGGCTTATAGTAATGGTAATGGAAGTAAAAACGGTAAAAATAGTAAAAAGGGACTCCCTAAAAAAAGAAAAGCCAAAAAATGGGAACCGGCTATTTTAAAACTATTTAAAAAGAGATAACTTTATCTTATGCCACAAAAGATGCCAAAAGTTGCAGTAATTGTCCCTCCTTTTACCAACGTCCCTCCAAAGGGCCAAGGGGGCACAGAGAGAATAGCTCACCAAATGATAGAGGGGTTAGCAAAAAATGGGTACAAAATTACTCTCTTTGGAGCGGGGAAATATCATGGGTCTGCAAATTACATTCAAGTTTTTAAAAAAACAATTACAGAAAGAAAAATTGACACTACTTTTATTGAATCTTCAAGATCTTTAAGAATTGAAATGGCCTATATGGTAAAAGTAATAAAGGAAATAATAAAAAGAGACAGGGAGTTTGACATTGTTTTCAATCATTGCAGAGGAGGATATCTTTTTTTGCCTTTGACTAATTATTTAAAGACGCCAATTGTCAGTATCTTGCACCTCCCTATCTTTAAAGAGATGGCTGAAGTTTTCGCCTCTTACAAGAAACCCAACCTTGTTACAATCTCTAATTCTCAAAGAAAAGATTTTCCTAAAATTAATTACTTAGCTACTGTCTATAACGGCGTAAACCTTTCTGAGTTTGAATTCTCTGAAACTCCAAGGGATTATTTCCTTTTTATGGGAGCTCTGGGAGAACATAAAAATCCAAAGGATGCTATATTGGCTGCCAAAAAAGCCAAAGTAAAACTAATATTAGCCGGCGGTAAAAAAAGAGAGCCTTACTTTTCAAAAAAGATAAATCCTCTAATTGACGGGAAAAAGATAAAATATGTAGGAGAAGTAACAGGAAAAGAAAGAATTAATCTATATAAATACGCTAAAGGTTTTCTTTTCCCCATTAAATGGCCTGAGCCTTTTGGCTTGGTAATGGCAGAGGCTATGGCTTGTGGCACCCCGGTTATAGCCTACCCCAATGGAGCAGCGGTGGAAGTAGTCAAAGATAAAAAAACAGGATTTATTGTCAGAAATGTTCAGGAAATGGTAAAAGCAATCAAAAATATAGACAAAATTGATAGAAAAAAATGTAGAGAAAGAGTTAAAAAACATTTTACTGTGGAAAAAATGGTAGATGGATACGAAAAAATAATCAAAAAAATTATAAAAAAGAAATGAAAAAACTAAAAATTGCTCAGATTGCACCTCTTTGGATTCCGGTCCCTCCCCAAAAATACGGAGGCATTGAAAGGGTTGTGCACTATCTAACAGAGGAATTAGTAAGAAGAGGACACGATGTTACTCTTTTTGCTTCCGGTGACTCTAAAACAAAAGCAAAATTGGCCTCAGTATATCCCAGGTCTCTTTTAAAAGATAATATTAGTTGGACAAAACCAGAATGGAATTTGGAGAACTTGGCGAAAGCATTTTCTCAAGCAAAAGAATTTGATATTTTACATACCCACACAGATATCTGGACAGTTTTTTTCCAAGAAACAACAAAAACTCCTGTCTTACATACTTTTCATAATCCACTTTACACAGAAGTAAAATCACATAAAGAATTTCCCACAAGATTAAAATTATACAATCGGCATCGAAAAACAACAAATGCGGTTTTTATTTCAAAGTCCCAACAAAAAATTTGTACCATAAAATTTCCTAAAGATTGGATTTGTTACAACGGTATAGACACTTCATTATATAAATTTAACTCTAAACCAGAAGACCATTTTATTTGGGTAGCAAGAATTGACCC
>CAZFHD010000030.1:0-6642 GCA_964518455.1 uncultured Candidatus Saccharibacteria bacterium
CTTGGCTGTTAGCAGATAATTTTGAGGATATATCTAAAGTTGAACTGGCATTGGTGGTGATTCTGGTCAGCCTGGGTATGCTTCCGGAGGCGGCACTAAGATCTGAAACATATGTTTCAAAAATATCCCCCTCTATTAATCTGCCAAAGGGCAGTTCTACATGGATAGAAGTATTGGCCTCTTTAATGTCAGGTTTTGGGATATGAGGTTCTTCTTCAATTTTTATTTCTTCTTTGGGTAAAGGTTTCAGAGATAGAATGCCGGGGCTAATTATCGATAAAATCAGGTAAGAAGTAAGAAGCAGAAGAATGCCAAAAAAAGCGCTGGAAACATATTCCTTGGCTGAAGCTAATCTTTCAGGATTTCCAGAAGAGATTAGATAGAGAATTCCGCCATATATCAAAACTCCAAGGGCTATAAATCCCAACGACCAGATAGCAAGCCGGAAGAAGTATTCTACATAATGGGAAAAAATTTCTTCTTCTGGAAGGTGTTGGATGAAATCTTGAGGAGGTTCTGTGCCAGGTAGGGGAGGATAGTTTATTTCCAAAGCTAAAACAAAATTTGCTCCCAGAGAAAACAAAAGGAGCAAAAAAAAGAACAAAATTATTTGCCACTTTTTATTCATTAGATTAGCCTCCTTTTAAATGAAAATAGACAGCTAAGGTCCAGCAGGGCATAACATCTCCAAAAACAGGAATTAATTCTCCCAAGAAACCCAAACCCAATCTTTTAGCTATCTTTTTACCTACCTTTTTTGTGAATTTATGAGTACCTTTTGTTACTACTACTCCTCCTGAAGGGCTGAGAAGCATTAAACCGCCAATAAAAATAAGGCCTATTATATCGGGGATAAAAGAAAGGGCAAGCCCTATTCCAAAAATGTCTAGTATAAGAAGAATAAAACCTATAAGATCGAGGATTAAAGCCATGGAAAACATTAATATTCCATAAAGACTTAGAAAATTACCTATCCTTTCAATGCTTGCTGTTGTTTCTTCTGTATAACTAGGAGAAGATTTTTGAACAGGTTTTTTCTCTTGGGCCCGAGGTTCTTTTTGAGTTTTTGACCCTTCACTCAAAGCTTTGGGTGATAGGGTTGACTGTTTCTTTTCTTTTGGCATAAAGATTGATTCTACCTGCCTACTGTGCTTTCTATATTTTTATTCTCCTGATAGCTCTTTTTTAGCCTGTTTTATCTTTAGAACTTCTTCCGGAGCTGTAGTAATTATTTGGTCTTCAATATAGGAAGCCCTGACTTTGATTAAGATATGTTTGTCACCGGCAAAGAATATTCCTTCTCCCACAGGAGATTCAAGCAATATCATTTTTTCTTCATCTGTCAGATTAAAGGTTTTTTTGACAATATCAATGGTGGCAGAGCTTTGTTTCATTAAAAGACTTAGAGCCGAGTTTGTAATAATAGGCTTGCCATAATCTGACTTCATAAAATCATTGATGTCCTGAGTAATAGTAGTAACTCCCAGCCAGTATTTCCTGGCTCTTTTTACTGTCCCAAACAAGAAAGAAGCTCCTTCTTCATTATTCATCAACCACCAGGCCTCATCTATTATTAAAAGTCTCTTCTTCATTTTAGAAGTAACTGTTTTCCAGATAAACCTTAAGATTATAAAAAGAGCCATAGGCCTTAATTCGTCTTCCATATCTCTGATTCCAAAAACTACCATTCTGTTGGTCATATCTACATTGGAAGGATTATTAAAGAATTTAGAATAAGCCCCCTTGGTAAATCTTCGAATTCTTCTGCTTAATGATTCTGCTCCCTCAATTGTGGAAAGAACATCTTCAAAATCACTCATAGTGGGGAAAGGAAGTTCTTTACCCCAATTTTTAGGATTAGAATCTGGAGTTATGTCTTTGGCGGCATAAGTTTCTGTAATGGCTTGGTCAATAACAGCGTCTTCTTCCGGGCTAAGGCCTCCAAACATTATTCTGATTAATCCTACTAAGTTGATTACATTGGATCTTAAAACATCTTCTGGATTTTCATCTTCTGCGGGAATGGGTAAATCAAAGGGATTTATGTTGTTGTCCGTAGCTAAAGAGATATTGTAGAAAGATCCTCCAACAGAATCAGATAAAAATTTGTTCTCATTTTCCGGGTCTATTATAATCACATCTGTGCCAAGCATTAAAGATCTTAAAATCTCTAATTTGCAAAAATAACTTTTTCCAGCTCCGCTTACTGCGAAAATTGTGGAATTAGGATTAGGTAAAGTAAATCTATCAAAAAGGACTAAAGAATTGTTGTGTTTGTTGATGCCGTAAAGAATTCCTTCATTAGAGCTTAAATCAAAAGAGATAAAAGGAAAGGTGCTGGATAAAGGAGCTGTGTTCATTAAAGTAGTTACTCCAAGAACGTCCAGGCCGTAAGGAGAAGAAGAAGTAAAACCTTCTTTTTGCTGGTAAAGGGCAGGTTTTATATAGATAAGGCGGGATTCTAAAATTGATCTTAGATTTGTTTCTGTTTCTCTTAATTCTTTTTCATTGTCGCCGTAAACAGTGATATATAAAGAAAACCTGAACATTCTTTCCTGGGCTGTTTGGAGCTTATCTCTTAAATCTTCTATATCTTGATGAGCTGCTTCCAAAGTAGGATCTCGAATTAAACCTTTTTCTTCTCTTTCTGATATCTCAGCTTGGACTTCGGTTACTCTTTTTCTTAATTTTTTGAGAATCTTTTCTGTTGGTATAGGATGAAGATAAAAGGAAACATCTAGAGGAACATTAATATTGATAATAGGTGAAAGCCAGCCTGTCTGAAGGTATCTGGGGTAAGAGAAAACAAAGTAAGTTTTAGCTAATTTTTCTCCTATTTTGATGTAGTTTTGTTTTAACTGGATAAAAGAAGGCGCGGCAATATCTGAGATACGCAAAGGTTCTTTGGGAATGATTTCCTCTGGGATTTTAGATTTTCTTAATTTGTCTAAAAATGGTATTCGCATATTGGTATTGGGTGCTGGGTTTTAGGTAATAGATTTTGGGTGGTTTTCCAAACGTTGCTACTTTGGATTTTGGATTTGATTTGACATTTGGATTTTGGATTTATTTAGGTTAGCTCTTCGGGTATTTCCGGATAATATCCTCTTTCAGCTTCAAGAGGATGATGCAGGCTCCAAAAGAGTTCAGCTAATTCCAAGTTTTGCAAAGGAAAAGCTTCTAACCCACAGCTTCTAAGCCCCAAGATAGCAAATTCTACTCTTTGGAACAGTTGGTTTTTAGCTCTTTGGAACTCAGCTTCTGTCAGTTCTGCTATCTTGCCTATTTTCTTCTTAGCTGAAATTCCTTTAGTTTCGGCTATTGAAAAAGGAACTACTACATAGAAAGTTTTCTGCATAATAGAACCTTCTTGAACCAAACTTTTTATAAATTTGTTGTATTCCTTAATCTGGATTTGAAGAAGCTCTTTTTCTTCTTTCTTTTCTATTTCCTTTAATTTATCCAAATAACCTGTAATATTAATTTTCCTGGAATGAATAAGAATCTGACAAGAGAAATCCAAAGAATTAAGAAAACTTTGGAAGTTATACAAAATAGATTGTCTTTCATCGTCAGATTTCAAAGCAAAATTTAAAGAAGAGGTCATTAAAACCATTCTTAATCCTTTATTCTTTAAGATAATTATGCCATCTCTTATCCGGTCAAATTTTAAGAAATCTTGAGTAGTAAGTTGAGCCATGATAGGTGTTAGGTATTAGGTGTTGGGTTACACGTTATAAGTTCTCACTTCACTTTGAGACGGGTAGCTAAATCTCTTAGTTTACTTCTTCCTACAACTTTTGGACTGGGTTTTTCTTCTTCTCTTTCCAAGATTTGTTTCTTTTTTCTCTGGATTTTTGGAGGAGTAGTTTTCTTTTTCCAGAGATAAATTTTGGGCTCTGTAAGGAAGAAAAAGAAGTTTTTTATAACAATAGGAAGGGAGGTCTTTTTAATCTTTACAAAAGCTAAAGAAAAAGCGATTCCCAGAATGAAAACTGAAAATGAAATAAAGATTCCAAAAGAAACCGTGAAGTATAAAAAAAGGCAGATTCCTCCAGCAATTCCTATAAAAATGAATTGCTTAAAAGTAAAGGGACCTACTATTTTTGCCTCTTTTTCTATAAATTTAGGAACAGTAAATTGCATAGATTAAATTGTTTAACTAATAGATTCTCTATACTCATCTTTTTTCTTTGAAGAAATAGCTTCTTTCTTTAAGAAACTTGTTTTCTTTTTAGGTTTTCTTACTTTAATCGTTTCCTTATATATGGCTTCCAAATTCTTTCTTAAAGGAAGAAAAATAAACCTTTCAATTTCGATAGAAATATCCTCTGCTGTTTTTGGAGTAAGCCCTATTTCTTTTTTTAGAACTTGCTGGAAGTCGGATGGCGGTAAAAGACCTAAAAAGACGTAACCTATATTTTTGCTGACCTCTGAAGCTTTTTTCCCTTCTACTCCGTTTCTTTCGCAAATCTCGTAAATATTATCTCCTATCTCTGAAGAAAAGAGAGCGTTTTGAAGATTTTTTGGGAGATCTTTATAAAGTTCCCAGAGTTGTTCTTTTGGATAATCAGGCATAATTTCTTTTTCTTAATTTATTATATCATAAAGAAAAAAAAGCAACAAAACTACTTTTTAAGACCCTTTTTGTGAAAAGGGCTTAATCTTTCAAGGGGGTAAAGTTTTCCTTTGGCAGTTTGGGAAGAATGTAATTCATCAAATTATGCCAAATAGGACCCGCTAGAACAACAGCCGGCTGCCTGGCCATAGAAGTGTTGTCGTTATTTCCTACCCAGACCCCAACTACTATAGAAGGGCTATAGCCAATAGTCCAGGCGTCTCTAAAATCATCGGTGGTTCCGGTTTTGGCCGCTGTATCATAATTCTCAAGATATAAAGGAGAGCGCCTGCCAAACATAGGAGCTCTGGCTTCATTATCTGACAATATATCATTTATTAATCTAGCAGAATGGGCGCTTAATACTCTCCTTGGAGTTTTATTATTTTTTTCTATAATATTTCCATTAGAGTCCTCAATTTTTAGGATAGCTGTGGGTGGTATTCTCAATCCTTCTCTGGCAAAAACTCCGTAAGCTGAAACCATATCTAACAATCTTACTTCTCCTCCTCCTAATACTATAGAAAGCCCATAAAAAGAGGGTGGCTTATCTAAAGTAGTAATCCCCATTTTTTTTGCCGTTTCAATACTATCTTCTTGGCCAGCTAAATTCTTTAAGACCTTTACCGATGGAACATTTATAGATTGAGCTAAGGCCTCTCTTAAAGTTATAGACCCTCTGAATCTCATGTCATAGTTATGGGGGATGTAGTGTTTGCCGCCATAAACTCCAAAGTCTGTTTTTTCATCTATAACAATATAGTTATCATCATAACCCTTTTCAAAAGCTGTAGCGTAAACAAAAGGCTTGAAAGCTGACCCTGGCTGGCGCCCGTTTTGATAGGTAGCCGTATTAACTTTAGGATCGAAAATACAGTCTTTGCCCGGAGTGCAATCTTCAGGATAGGAGTCGCCAAACCAGTCAGCGGAACCTACCATAGCAAGAATTTCTCCTGTTTTAGGCTCAGTAGCTACTAAGGCTCCATTATAAGCTCCAAAATTTTTATTTCTTTCAGTTCCCTCTTTAATCACTTTTTGAGCTGTTTGCTGGAGTTCCCAATCAAGAGTGGTATAAACTTTTAATCCCTCAGTTTGGAGAAATTCTTGGCCATAGTTTTTGAGGAGATAATCTTGAACATGAAAAACAAAATGTGGAGCTTTAATGGACTGAGAAATTTCTGCAAATTCAAGTTTTTCTTTTTTAAAGTTTTCAGCTTCTTTTTTAGTAATATAGTGTTCCTCTCCTAAACGCTCTAAAACATAATCTTTCCTCTGAAGAAGATCTTCTTTATGCTCGCCATAGGGGAAATAATAACTTGGCGCTTGGACCATTGCAGCTAAGGTAGCAGCTTCTGGTATTGTTAGATCTTTGGCTGATTTTTCAAAATATGTTTTAGAAGCTACCTCTACGCCGTAGATATTAGGACCGAAAGGGATCTGGTTTAAATACCACTCTAAGATTTCATCTTTAGAATATCTTCTTTCCAGTTCTAAAGTTAGAATGATTTCCCTTACCTTTCTCTTAATGGTTTTTTCTCTGGTTAGAAAAGTAGAACGGATAAGCTGCTGGGATATAGTGGAGCCTCCATATAAAGGTCTGCCTATTCTAAGATTTATTTTGATAGCTCTGATTATCCCCTGGAAGTCTATGCCAATATGAGAATAGAAGTTTGAATCTTCTGTAAAGATTATAGCTTTTTTTAAACATTCTGGCATTTCAGAGAGAGGAATAATTTCTCTTTTTTCTTCGCCGTATAATTCATAAAGAAGAGTTTCTCCTGTTCTGTCGTAGATTTTAGTGGGCTCAGCAAACTCTCTTTCGGTAAACTTTTCAGGCCGAGGCAGATCTTTGGCATAATAAACAAAAAGAAAAGCGCTGCTAAAGATTATCAGGAAGATTAAAGATAAAAAAGAAAAAAGAAGAAAAAAGAAAATTTTTCTCTTTTTGCTTCTTTTATATATTTTTCTATGGTATTTTCTTTTAGCCATAATTTACTTTTTCTTCTTTTTATTCTATGATAAAA
>CAZFHD010000031.1:0-6251 GCA_964518455.1 uncultured Candidatus Saccharibacteria bacterium
GGGTTGACAAATCTTTTCTATCTGCTATAATGTTATTAGTTCGCTACAATTCGCTACGGGCAAGCCCAGTATATCATCTTTGACAATTTTTAATTTGTCGCCAGGGGCGACAGTCAAAGTTGTATTACTGGGCAAGAAAAAAGGAAGGAGTTTCAAATGAAAGCAGGTAATGGGACGAGTGGCGGCGGAACCGGTGGAGACAGCCTCAAGGAGATTCAGTTCAACGGAGCTCCTGATGTGGAGCTTTCCGATGCCGATCTCTCTCTTTCTCTCGAAGATGCGGAGGGAAGAGTCGAGAGTATCCGCCAAAAAGCAGACGACGTTTACAATTGGGTCAGAACGATCCTGCCCCAACTTGACCAGTTGAGGCAAGCATCAAGAGAAGCCCAGGAGGCGGTTTCAGAAAAGGTGACTAAAACTCGTGAAACCCTGGCCAACCTTCTCAACCACAAGACCCTCGCCTATCGGCGGAAGGCTTGGCTTGCTCTCCTCGAGCACTCTCTTTCCAGAAAACTGGAAGACAGCAGCGAGGCTGATGAGATCCTGAACGAGCTCATCCAGCAAGGTTATCTGGAAGAAAATCCTGATGGTTCTCTCGAGATCTGGAGGAGACGCCTCTCTATTCCCTCCGAAGCCAATTTTGGAGAAGAAGAATTCAGGAGGATTCAGGAAATTCTGACTACTTTCCGGATTCAGGCTAACCGCCTGATGCGTCAGCAGAAGAGAACCAAGGCAGCCATACTGTTTGAGAGAGCTGACATCACCGTCCAGCAGCTCGTTAACGGGGAACCCGGGGAATGCTGTCTGGGAATTCCTCCGGAAAGAGTTGAGAGAAAGGGTGAGGAGATCTGGCGAGGAGGCGGAACCCTTTCGGTCATGCAGGACGAAGAAGGAAGGATCTTTCCTCTGGATGCCACAGGAAACATCGAGGGAGGAGTCCAAGAGGCGGCAGAAATGGGCGTCCATCTTCTGAACTACTCCCTGGATTGGAAAACACCTCCCTTCATCAAGGCTCTTCCTATTGAAAAGGCAAAGAAGGTCCAGCTCCTCTGGTATCTTCTTCAACGCGGTATCAAAGCCGCTAAAGAGGAAGAAGAGATGAAAGCCCTCTGTGAACAATTTGCTGCTCAAACCAACTTGACGCCTGAGGAATTTTTCCTCGAGCAACAAGCCGGCACCTGCCTCGCCGTCTTTGATGGACAGTGGAAATCCGAGGGAAAGCAATCCATCTCTCACCTCTTCCTCCTGGTCAAAAGGGAGCAAGGTGAAGAAAGATCCACGATTCAACTCGTGGAAATCCCCGAACACCTCGAGGAATTTCTCGGGAAATGCCGGGATGTTTACCCTGAAAAGGGTGAAAAGTTTGAAGAGGTTGCCCAACCTCTTCGAGCGGTTCTTCAGGCAATCTTTGGGCAAGTCCAAAAGACTGCCCAGATCGCCGAAGAAGAAGAGTAACATGAAAAGCCCGTAGCGAGTAGCGAAAAAGGGCGTTGCAGAGTGTTCTCGTAGAACATATCTCAACGCCCTCTTTTTTTAGATATAGTTGAAAAAATAGATTTTTTATGCTACATTGTATAATGTAACTATGAAAAACCTATTCAAAAACTTAATTGTTATCCTTCTTATCTTTTTAGTAATTTCAGGTATATTTGCTTTATTTTCCCAGCCTTTTGAAAAACAGGAAAAAATAGCTTTTTCTCAATTAATTAAAGACATAGAAAGGGAAAAAGTCCAAAAAATTACTGTTTCGGGATCAGAGCTTACTATTGAATACAAAGAAGGAGAAACTAAAGAATCAAGAAAAGAAACTGAAACTTCTCTTACAGAATCCTTAATTAATCTCGGAGTAAAAGAAGAAAAATTAAAAGAGATTGAAATTGAAACTAAAAAAGAAGGAGGAGCTTGGGGTTGGCTAGGTCCTGTCCTGATCTATGTATTGCCTCTTCTGCTCTTTGTTGGCTTCTTCTTTTTTATCTTCCGTCAAGCTAAAACTGGAGCTACCCAAGCATTTAGTTTTACAAAAGCTAAAGCCCGATTATTTGGAGCCGAAGGCCATTCTAAAGAAAAAATTACTTTTAAAGATGTAGGTGGTTTGAAAGAAGCCAAAGAAGAATTAAAAGAGATTGTTGATTTCTTAAAAAATCCCAAAAAATACCTAAAAATGGGAGCTAGAATACCGCGAGGTGTTTTATTGATGGGGGCTGCAGGAACGGGAAAAACGATGCTTGCTAGAGCCGTAGCAGGTGAAGCTAATGTCCCTTTCTTTTCAATCTCTGGCTCAGAATTCGTAGAGATGTTTGTCGGAGTCGGTTCGGCGCGGGTTCGAGATTTGTTTACAACCGCTAAAAAAGCAGCCCCTTCAATTATCTTTATTGATGAGCTCGACGCTATTGGCAGACACAGAGGAGCTGGAATCGGTGGAGGACACGATGAAAGAGAACAAACTTTAAATCAAATTTTAGTAGAAATGGATGGTTTTGAAAGAGAAACAAATGTTATTGTTATCTCAGCCACCAACCGCCCCGATATCTTGGACCCAGCTTTGTTACGTCCGGGCAGGTTTGACAGAAAAGTGGTTCTAGACCTACCTGATATTAAGGACCGTGAAGACATTTTGAAAATTCACTGCAAAGATAAACCTTTAGCTTCAGATGTAAATCTTAGAGAAATAGCTGAAAGAATCCCTGGTTTTTCTGGAGCCGATGCAGCTAATGTTGTTAATGAAGCTGCAATCTTAGCTGCCAGAAGAAATAAAACCCAAGTTTATCAAGAAGAATTTTTAGAATCAATTGAAAAGGTTTTGTTAGGCCCGGAAAGAAAAAGCCATATTTTATCAAAGAAAGAAAAAGAAATCGCTGCCTATCATGAAGCAGGCCATGCTTTAGTCTCTACCTCTTTACCCAAAGCTGAACCAGTTAGAAAAATATCAATTATTGCCAGAGGAATGGCTGCCGGCTACACTCTTAAGATGCCAACCGAGGAAAGGAGAATAAGGACAAAAACTGAATTTTTAGCTGAAATGGCAACTTTGCTTGGTGGATACTGCGCGGAAGAATTAAAATTTAGAGAAATCACTACCGGCGCAGGAAATGACTTAAGTAAAGCCTCTGAACTTGCCAGAAAATTAGTAAAAGAATATGGGATGTCTTCTCTGGGCCCAATATCTTTTGGCGAAAAAGAAGAATTGGTGTTTTTGGGAAAAGAAATCTCAGAGCAAAGAAACTATTCTGAAAAAGTAGCTGCCCAGATTGATAAAGAAGTAGAAAAGTTTATAAAAGAAGCTCAAAAAAAAGCTACAAAAATTTTAAAGAAGAAAAAAAATCTACTTAATAAAATAGCTAATACTTTGATTGAAAAAGAAACCATTGAAAGAAAAGAATTTGAAAATATCATAAAATCAGGTAAAAAGAAAAAGAAATCCAAAAGAAAACCCCAAAAAAAGAAAGATTCTCTAAAAATCAAGATAAAAAAAGTAAAATAGCAATAATGCGCGTGTAGCTCAGCGGTAGAGCAGGGTCCTTATAAGGCCAAGGTTCGCAGGTTCAAATCCTGCCACGCGCACTTGGGCGCGTAGCTCAGTTGGTTAGAGCGTTTCAGTGACATTGAAGAGGTCACCCGTTCGAGTCGGGTCGCGCCCACATGAAATCAAAGATTATTTACGAAGATGATAATATTTTAGTTACAGATAAGCCAGCTGGGATAGATGTTCTTTCTTTAATAAAACTGCTTTCAAAAAAACATCCAAATTTAAAAAATGTAGGAAAGGCTCCTAGGTATGGAATAGTTCACAGGCTTGACAAAGATACTTCAGGAATTCTTCTGGTAGCAAAAAATAATAAAAGCTTGATTTTTTTCCAAAATCAATTTAAACAAAGAAGGGTAGAGAAAAGATATACTGCTTTAATCATAGGAATCTTGAAATATAATCGAGGAGAAATTAGAACCTTAATTGGAAGAAATCCTAAAAACAGAAAGAAGCAAAAGGTTTTCCTCAAAGGAGAACCTGGTTCTAAAGAAAAAAGAGAAGCTATTAGTGAATATAAGGTGATAGAAAGATTTTCCGCCCAAGGCGGACCCGCCAAGGGCGGGAAAGATTACACTCTAGTTGAAGTTAAAACAAAAACCGGGAGAAAACATCAAATAAGATGCCATTTCTCTTATTTGGGATACCCTTTAGCCGGAGATAAAAAATACAAATTAAAAAACCAACCCTGTCCAGAAGGATTAAACCGTCAATTTTTACACGCAAGCTATATGAAAATTAAACTGCCGGACGGTAAAGATAAAGAATTTATATCTGAATTGCCTGAAGATTTAAAAAAGGTTATGGAAAAGTTAAAAGTCTAAAGTCAAAAATTAAAAGTTGAGTTGAAAGTTAAACTATGCCTACAAAAACTGAAATATTCAATCAAAAACAACTAAAGAAAAATATACCCGACATTAAGCCGGGCGATACTGTGCGCACTTATCAAAAAAAAGAAGGAAAAGGAAAAGAAAAAAGCCAAATCTTTGAAGGCTTAGTCATTGCTATAAAACACGGAAAAGGGATTTCTGGAACTATAACTGTAAGAAAAGTAATATCTGGAATTGGGGTTGAAAGAATTTTTCCTCTTCATTCCCCTCTTATTGAAAAAATGGAAATCATAAGAAGAAGCAAAGTTAGGAGAGCAAAACTTTATTATTTAAGAAAGGTAAGGGGGAAAAAGGCAAGATTAAAGAGAAAAGAATTTGTTGAGGCAATAGCTGAAGAAGAACCAAAAACTATTGAAGAAAAGCCGACAGAAGAAAAAGAAGAACTAAAAGAAACTCAACCAAGGATGTCTGAAAAAGAAGAAAAAACCAGAACTGAGGAGAAAAAAGCTGAAAGCAAACAAGAAGAGAAATCTTCTCAAGAAGACAAAAAAGAAGAAAAATAACGCCCAGGTGATGGAATTAGTATACATACATGGTTGAGGGCCATGGCTCGTAAGAGCGTGCGGGTGCGAATCCCGCCCTGGGCACAAAAATTTAGGGCAATTAGCTCAGCGGAAGAGCGCGTCGCTTACATCGACGAGGTCGCAGGTCCAAATCCTGCATTGCCCACTAGAACTTTCCAGCCAAATATAATAAGATTTAATTAGGCCGCGGTAGCTCATGCAGTAGAGCGCAGCTCTGAAAAAGCTGAGGTAGCCGGCGCACGTCCGGCCCGCGGCACAAATCCAGCCTACACTAGCTACGGGCTTTGCCCATCGAACTTCGCCGGACGAAGGCCGCTAGCTACGGCTGGCGAAGGCGGGTGTAGTATAACGGTTATCACATTACCTTGCCAAGGTAAAAATGGCGGTTCAACTCCGCTCACCCGCTCAACTATTGACTCTTCACTTTTTGACCATATAATTTTAAAGATAAAGGTGAAGAGTTGACAAGCGTTCTAGAATATGCTAACCTAGTTTAACCCCTGGAAAAGGGGTTTTAAAATGAATTACATACAAAAAACTCCTAATTTCTTAAGGAGAAAAAACTTAATAGGAATAGTTGCGGGTATTATAGCAGGTATTTGTTTAATTTATCCTTTGCTTAATTTACAAGGTGAGACAAGCGAGTTTTCTAACTTAACTTGTATTTCATTACCTACAACCCAGGGAAACAGTCTTTTATCTGTTTCTAGTCCCAATAACCCTTTAAAATCTGTTCAGAAGATAAGAGTTCTGGTTACAGCTTATTCTAGTACTCCAAACCAAACAGATAGCGATCCTTTTATTACAGCTTCGGGCTCCTTTGTTAAAGAGGGTATTGTAGCTAATAACCTACTTCCTTTCGGAACTAAAATAAGGATTCCTGAAATTTACGGAGATAAAGTTTTCACTGTAGAAGACAGAATGCACTGGAGAAAAGGATATTATCACTTAGATATTTGGTTCCCGAGTTATTGGCAAGCTAAAGGTTTTGGAGCTAAAAACGCATACATTGAAGTCTTAGAAAATTAGGTCTTAAAGCATAAAACTTGAAAAACAAAAACCCCTCTGACTCAAGTCGGAGAGGTTTTTGTTTTTGTGCCCGGGGTGGGACTCGAATGAGTTGCCCTGACTTCGTCGGCCGTAGCCGACTACGACGGGCGAAGGCCGAAGGCATTGCCGCCTCGTTTCACTCGGCGCAATTCGGGAGGTGGGTTCTCGCCACACCCCAGAACAAAAAACAAAAACCCAAAACGGATTTGTGTTTTTTTGTGACCGGGGTGGGGCACCAAACCACACCCGAATTATCACAAAATA
>CAZFHD010000032.1:0-6236 GCA_964518455.1 uncultured Candidatus Saccharibacteria bacterium
AACCCGTATTACATGATTGAGAATCATGCGTCCTAAACCATTAGACGATGGGGCCCTGTAAAATACAAATTAGCATAAATCCTATTTTTTGTCGATATTCAAAGCTTCAATATTTAAAGCTTTAATCTCTTCTACAACTTCCTCCATCTTCATTTCTTTTGAGCCGTCAATCAAAATTAAATCATCTTTTCTAATCTCTTCCTGAACTTTTCTTTTAGCTTCTTTTACTGTATCAAACTCAAAAATATTATTCTCTTCCATACCTTTTCTTTTGGCTCCCTGGGAGATAAAAATCGCTCTGGCACCTACAGTAAAAAGTAAATCAGCTGTTTGAGCTACTTTTTCTCCAATAGTTTCGTGAGCTTCAGGAGTATATTTCCCCACACCTACCACATCTCCTAAAACAGCTACTTTTCTTCTGCCTTTTCCTATTTCTTTTAAAATATTCAAAGATTCCACCATAGAGTAAACTGTAGCATCTCTACTATCATCTAAGATAAAAGATTTTTTAACTCCCTTCATCAACCTCATTTTTCCAGAAAGAGCGGAATAATCTTTTAGAGACTGGGAAACTTCAACTAAATTAATACCTAAGGCCACAGCCACTCCAGTTGCAGCCAAGGTCTGATAAATATGAGCTTTACCAAATATTCTATCCAACCAAAAAGGAATAGTATATCCTTGATAGTTTAATTTAAAATTCATTCCTTCAATGCTTAAATTCAAATCTGTAGCTTGTAGATCAGCCCTTTTTTGAAAACCAAAAGTTAAAGTTCTGGCTATGGTCTCATTTTCTATCTCTCTAACAGTTTCGTCATCAAAATTTAAAATAGAAAAACCATGAGCCGGTAAAGCTTCTGCTATCTTTCTCATTGGAAAAGATTTCTTTCTGTCTCCCGCAAAAAAATATCTCTCCGAAGGAATATCCCCTAAATGAGTAACGACCAAAACAGGTAATCTCGATTTTTTAAGGAAAAATCTCAAGTTATCCAAAAGCTTAGGTTTAATAGCCTCTGTTTCAAAAATCAGAATCTCTTCTTGGCTTTTGACTAAAGGCAAATTACCATCTGAAACTTTACTTATTTTAAAAGAAGACCCCAAAACCTGAACGACAGCTTTGGCTAAAGATTCGTGTTCTCTACCCGTAATTAAAATTACAGGAGGTCTCTGAATAAAAAAGACAAGTTTTTTAATAAAGTTAATCATTCTTGATAATCCGGTGGAATTTGTAAGTAATCTATAATATATTTAGCTAACTCTCTAAATAAAGGGGTCGCTGAATATTCTGCCGTTTTAGCTTGAGGGTTATCTAATTTTATTAAAACTAAAAACCTGGGATTGAAAGCCGGAACAAAACCTATAAAGCTTTGCCAGGTTTTATCAGAATAACCTTTCTTTCCTATTCCTAAAGACGACCAAGGAACCTGAGAGGTTCCCGTTTTGCCTGCAATATAATAACCCGGGATCTTAGCTGCCTTGCCATAACCGTTTTCTATCACAGAAACTAACATAGCTGTCAGCTGAGAAGAAGTTTTTTGGGAAATAATTTGCTCTCCTGAAGGTTTAGAATTGACTCTGACAACCTCTCCATTTTCTAAAATTCTATCCACCACAAAAGGATAAATTGATTTTCCTCCATTAGCTATAACAGCTAAAGCTCTGGCCATTTGAATCGGGGTAATCTCAATCCCCTGGCCAAAGGAAGCTGTAGCAAAGTTTATCTCATAACCCTTTCTAAACTCTAAATTTTCAGAAAAAACTTCTCCCTGGAGATCAACTCCCGTGGGCTTTAAAAATCCAAATCTTTTAATATACTCTAAAAACTTGTCATGACCTACCTGCCTTTCAGCAAAAACAGCGCCAGTATTAATAGATCTCTCCAGAACTTCTATCATAGAGCTCTCTCCCCAAACCCTTTCTCCATAATTATATATTTCATATCCTCCTATCTTAACTATCCCTTTGTCTATATAGGTAGTATGAGGAGCTATGACTCCTTCATTAAAAGCTGAAGCCATAGTCACGGGTTTAAAAATAGAACCCGGTTCATAAATCTTTTGAATAGCGCTGTTCTGAAAAAGATCAAAATTTTCAACTTCAGAATATTTATTGGGATCGAAATCTGGGAAATTGGCTAAAGCTAAAATCTCACCGGTTTTAGGATCCAAAACTATTATCTCTCCTCCCTTAATTTTCAAATCTTCTTTTGCTTTCTCCAACAATCCCTCTGCCATAAACTGAATATTATAATCTAAAGTCAAATAAAGATCAGAGCCATTAATATTGTCCGATTCATCAAAATCCTCTTCTTGAAATTTCTCCTCACCTTTTAGAATATCGTCATAAAAACCCTCTATTCCATATTGGCCCTGGCCACTGCCCCCCAAAAATCCTATCACTTGAGCCGCAATTTCTTTTTGAGGATACTCTCTAAAATCAGCTTGGCCCAAATATATCCCGGTTAAATTATCTTCTTTAATTTTCCTTTCTTCTTCTTGAGATAAATCTCTTTCTATTTCCTCAAATAAACTGTCCTTCTCTAATTTCTTTAAAAGTTCTTCTTTATCTTTTCCCAAGATATTAGCCAGTTTCTCAGCTATTTTTTCTTTCTCTTTTATTTCTTCCGGACAAGCAAAAACATAGTTTTTTCTAACATTAGTTGCTAAAATTTCACCGTTTCTAAAAAAAATTTCCCCTCTTTCACCCTTCATTGATTCAAAAAGGTTTTGCTGTCCCTGGGCTAAAGCTTGATAGAAATCATGTTGAACTATTTGAAGATAAATCAAGCGACTAATAATAGCCGCTCCTAATAAAATAATTAAGATGAAAACAAAATTAATCCTCCAATTCTTCATTTTGTTACAACTTTTGTGTCCAAGACGCGAATATAGTAAGTTTTATTTACTCTCTCTAAATTAAGACCTTCTAAAGAGGCTATAATATTATTTAAAGAATTAGCCTGAAGTGAATTAAGCTCTAATGCCTTGCTTTCTATTGTCAGTTTATTCAGTTCTTTTTGATAATCTCTAATTAGATACTTCTTCGTAGCAAATGAATCAACCTGAAAAATATAAAATAGAAAAAGGATTAAAGTTGTTAAAATAGTTAAAATCTGGATGAAACCTAAAACTGCTTTCCAGTTCAAAGAAAAGGTTCTAACAACAAATGGTGGATTTAAACTTGATGTCTTATGCATATTTTTTAGATCTAACCGCTGCTCGGAGTTTAGCGCTCCTTGCGCGAGGATTAATTTTAATTTCTTTTAAGTCTGCCTCTATTGGCTTTTTAGTTAAAATTTTCAGACCTTTTTGATTTTTTAAAAAGTTTTTAACAATTTTATCTTCTAAAGAATGAAAAGAAACTACGACCAATCTTTCTCCGGGAGACAAAACCTCTAAAATCTGAGGAAGAGCTTCTCTTAAATTATCTAATTCTTTATTAACTGTAATCCTTAAGGCTTGAAAAATTCTAGTGGCAAAATGAATTCTCTTGTGTCTAAATCTTTTAGGGACAGCTTTTTTGATTATTTCTTTCAACTGAAAAGTTGTTTTAATGGGCTTCTCTTTCCTTACCCTAACAATCTCTGCCGCAATTCTCTTAGAAAACCTCTCTTGGCCATATTCTTTTAAAATTTTTTCAATCTTATCTTCAGGCCACTGATTAAGGATCTTTTCAGCAGTTAAAGCAGTCTGAAGATTATACCTCATATCCAAAGGTTCATCTTTCTGAAAAGTGAATCCCCTACCCGATTTTTCCAAATGCCAACTAGACATTCCCAGGTCAAACAAAATTCCATTAATTGGCCCAAAATTATTTTTTTCAACGATCTCTTCTAAATTAAGATATGAATCGTTAGCTAAAATTAACCTATCTTTAAATTTTTTCAATTTATCTCTACAATTTTTAACCTGTTCGGGATCCAATTCAATTCCCAGTACTTTCCCTCCAGGTCCATTTTCTTTAAGGATAATTTCTGCATGGCCACCTTCTCCGATTGTTGCATCAATAAAATTCTCATTCGGTTTAGGATCTAAATATCTCAGGATTTGTTTTTGAAGAACTGGCTTATGTATCGAACTATAAATCATTTAAATTCCTAATTCCTCTAATTTTGAAACAAGATTATCCATTTCTTTTTCACTTTCTTCTCTGTAGATCTTCCAATTTTGACTATTCCAAATTTCTAATCTATTTGATAAACCGAAAATTATTATATCCCTTTTTAAACCAGCGTATTTTTTTAAATAATCGGGTATAAGAATTCTTCCAAGCTTATCTAATTTAACTGACATTGCACCGGCTAATTTAAGCCTGACAAACCTCCGTGCTTCATCTTTACTGATCGGAAGCCCTGCTAATTTATCTGCTATTTTCTTCCATTCTTTTTCAGTATAAATAACCAGGCATTTGTTTGTTTCTTTGGTTATTACAACAGTTTTTCCAAGCTCTCTTCTAAACTTTACCGGAAGAGCCAGTCGTTTTTTAGCATCAATTGTATGTTTATATTCTCCTGTTAATAACATAGAAATAAAGTATTTAGGATTTTATCCCCCGTTTTAGGAGTTATCCCCATAGTTTTCCACAATATACCACTTCATCTCCTTTATACACCACTTTATACTACTAAGTCAACCACCTTTAACCACTTTTAAAATGAACTTAAATAAGGAGGTTTTCCACAGAAAATCCACAGGAGAAAGTAAAAATCAGTTCTAAAAAGAACTAATAATAAATTAATTAGATATACAAAAATCTCACGATCGTGAGATTTTTGTATATCTAAAATAAGCTAAAAAATACTGTATTCTACTACTCTTAGAAGTTTATTCTTAGTTAATTAATAATTAATTTAAAATTTGAAGGATTAACTTTTAGCTTGTTCCCTCTTTCAAGTTCCCCCGAAAGCAAAGCTGAAGCTAAAACATTTTCTACTTTGTTTTGAACAACCCTTCTCATTTCTCTGGCACCAAATTTTGGCTCATAACCCAATTCTACAATCTTTTTTTCCAAAGATTCTGTTATTTCAAAATCAATTCCTTTTTCTTCAAGATTTTCTTTTAAATCTTTAAGCATCAACCCCGCTATATCCAGCAGATTCTCTTTACTTAAGGGCCCAAATACAACCATAGCGTCAAAACGATTGATAAACTCAGGACGGAAAATTCTTTTTTCAAAAAGATAATCCAAAAGTTTCTTTTTTACCGTATTCCATCTTGCTTTCTCTTTTATAGCTTTCAAAATCACCTTATACCCAGCATTACTGGTAGCTATTATCATAGTGCTTCTGAAATCTACCTTTCTTCCTAAGCTATCTGTCAGATATCCCTCGTCTAAAACCTGTAAAAATAAGTTTAAAATATTAGAATGAGCTTTTTCAACCTCATCTAATAAAATCAAAGAAAAAGGATCTTCTCTGACAGCTGTGGTTAAAATTCCATCTTCTTCTGAAGAACCAATTAATCTGGGAATATCTTTAGTGTTCTGAAACTCTGACATATCCAATCTTATCATCCTTTTTTCTGAGCCAAAATAGACTTCAGCTAAAGCTTTGGAAGTTTCTGTCTTCCCTACTCCAGTAGGACCTAAAAACAAGAAAGCTCCCATAGGACCTTCTCTTATTGTTACTTTAGACCTAGCTCTTCTTAAAGCTGCAGAAACTCCTTTAACAGCTTCATTCTGATTAATAATTCTCTGGTGAATTAAATTTTCCAAATCAAGAAGAATTTCTTTTTCCTTGGTTTCCAGCTCGCCTACTGGAATCTCAGTTTTCTCTGTTATAATTTCAGCTACATGTTTTGGCAAAACTACCTTATCCTTTGAACTTCCAACAAATACTGTTACTTCGTCTAAAATATCAATAGCTTTTTCAGGGAAAGACGAAGAAGCAAAATAACGATCAGTTAAAGAAACAATTTGCCTGAGAGCAGGATAAGAAATAAATATTTTGTATTTCTTTTCTAAAACAGGAACTATTTTCTCTAAAAGAATAAGAGTTTCTTTTTTAGAAATTTCTGAAACTTCTACTTTTTCAAATAAAGCTAAAACTGAAGTATTCCTTTCAATATATCTGTGAAGACCTTCATAACTAGCAATAGCTATAATTTGAAATTGAGGAAAGTGTAGATAAGAAGCTAAAACTCCTGAAATATCAACTATTCCAGGTTTAGCTTCCTGGCCTATATAATTATGGAAGTTATCAATAACTAAAATTATATTCCCGGCTGAAATAACTTCTT
>CAZFHD010000033.1:0-6132 GCA_964518455.1 uncultured Candidatus Saccharibacteria bacterium
CATGAATTTTTTCTGTTTGGAATTCTAAATCAATCTTCCTGTAATTTTCCACTGCCGAATGGCTCATAATGATTTGCTGGATATTTTAAAGGAAAAACCAGGATTTTCCGGTGTAATTCATTGCTTCACTGGGAATTGGGAACAAGCAAAACAATATTTGGAGATGGGATTTTATTTAGGATTTAACGGAATAATTTTTAAGTTAGATTTGGATGAAATAATTAAAAAAACTCCCCTAGATAGAATTTTAATAGAAACCGATTGTCCTTATTTAACTCCCTTGCCTGCCGTAGCTTTAGCGAAGGCAGGGCCGGAAGCCGGAAAATCCCGCAACGAACCTATTTTTGTAAAATATGTTGTTCAAAGAATAGCTGAAATAAAAAATTTGTCTTTTGACAAAGTAGCTGAAGCTACTTGCCAAAATGCAAGGACCTTGTTTAAGATTTAATCAGGGATATGATAATATACATCAATTATGACAAAGTATAATCCTCAAAAAATTGAAAAAGAATGGCAAGGAAGATGGGAAAAAGAGGAGCTTTTTAAAGCTTCTGGCAGCTCTAAAAAGAAAAAATACTATGTTTTAGTTGAGTTTCCCTATCCTTCGGGTGAGGGCCTTCATGTTGGACATTGTAGAAGCTATATTGGTTTAGATGTTATTGCCAGAAAAAGAAGAATGGAGGGTTTCAATGTTTTATTTCCTATGGGTTGGGACGCTTTTGGTCTTCCTACTGAAAACTATGCTATTAAGACAGGCATTCATCCCAGAGTAGCTACAGAGAGAAACACTAAAACTTTTAGGCGACAACAAAAAAGCTTGGGTCTTTCTTTTGATTGGTCAAGGGAAATTAATACTACAGACCCTTCTTATTATAAATGGACTCAGTGGATTTTTATTCAGCTATTTAAAAAAGGTTTAGCTTACAAGTTAGAAATGCCTGTTAACTGGTGTCCTTCTTGTAAGATTGTGCTTGCTAATGAGGAAGTAGTAGATGGAAAATGCGAAAGATGCGGAGAAAAGGTTGTTAGAAAAGAGAAAGAACAATGGGTTTTGAAAATTACAAAATATGCAGATAGGCTAATTGAGGGTTTAGACAAGGTGGATTATCCAGAAAGAGTTAAGATTTTGCAAAAAGAGTGGATAGGAAGAAGTGAGGGAACAGAAATTAATTTTAAAGTTTCCGGTTTTAATGTTCCTGTTTTTACTACCAGGCCCGATACTCTTTTTGGGGCTACTTATTTAGTTTTAGCTCCGGAAAATCCTGTTATTGAAAAGCTTAAGGATAAAATAGATAATTCCAAGGAAGTTGAAAAATATATAGAGAAATCAAAACAAAAACCCGAAAGAGAAAGAATAGCAGAGATTACAGAAAAGACAGGAATTGAGATTAAAGGAATTAAAGCTCTAAATCCTGTTAATGATAAAGAAATTCCTATTTTTATAGCAGATTATGTTTTAATGCATTATGGAACTGGAGCTATAATGGCAGTTCCAGCCCACGACCAGAGGGATTTTGATTTTGCTAAGTTACATAACCTCTCCATTATTGAAGTTATAAACCCTATGGAGACCCGCTCTCCGCAAGCTGAACAAGCTTATGAAGGGGAGGGAGTTTTAGTCAATTCCGGGAGGTTTAATGGTATGCCTTCTGAAAAAGCTAGAGTCAAAATAGTAGAATGGCTCAAAGATTCAGCTAAAAAGAAAGTTCATTACAGGTTGAGAGATTGGATTTTCTCCAGACAGCATTACTGGGGCGACCCAACGCCTATGGTATATTGCCAGAAGTGCGGTTGGATTCCGGTTCCAGAAAAAAACCTTCCTGTTGTTTTGCCAGAAGTGAAAAACTTTAAGCCGGATAAAGAAGGTAACTCACCTTTAGGGCAAGCAGAAGAATGGATTAATACAAAATGTCCCAAATGTGGAGGTTCGGCTAAAAGGGAAACAGATGTTATGCCAAACTGGGCAGGTTCTAATTGGTATTATCTCGCATATTTAATGCGAGGAATTTTTAATTTTCAATTTCCAATTTCTAAATATAAAAAAGTATTTGAATATTGGATGCCGGTGGATTGGTATAACGGGGGCATGGAGCATACAACTTTACATTTGCTTTATTCCCGTTTTATTTACAAATTCTTGTGGGATATTAAAGCTGTGCCTAAGTCTTTGGGACCCGAACCCTACAAAAAAAGAACAGCCCATGGTATGATTTTAGGCGAAGGTGGAATTAAGATGTCAAAGTCCAAAGGTAATGTTATTACCCCAGATGAAATTATAAAAAAATATAGCGCCGACACTTTAAGAGTTTATGAGATGTTTATGGGACCTTTTGACCAGATGATTCCCTGGAATACTAAAGGAGTAGTGGGTGTAAAAAGATTTTTAGAAAAAGTCTGGAAACTAAAAGACAATATTCTAAAAAGAGGGGATACTTCTTTGGATTCAAAAAAACTTCTTCATAAGACAATTAAGAAAGTTTCAGAAGATATTGAATCTATGAAGTTTAACACGGCTATTAGTTCTCTAATGGAACTTGTAAATGTTTGCCAGAAAAAGGGCTTGTCTGAAAAGGATTTTAAAGATTTTTTAAAGATTCTTTCACCTTTTGCTCCTCACCTATCAGAAGAACTTTGGGAAAAAGCAGGATTTAAAGGTTTTTGTTGCTCTCAAAAATGGCCAGAATATGACAAAAAATTAGTTAAAGAAAGGAAAATAACATTGGTTGTTCAGATAAACGGCAAGGTTCGCGATAAAATAGAAGTTGAGACAGGAATTTCAGAAAAACAAGCAAAAGAGCTTGCCTTATCCCAGGAAAAGGTTAAAAAATGGCTCGTAGGCAAAAAAATTAGGAAAATTGTCTTTGTTCCAGAGAAACTCATTAACTTTGTTGTTTGGAAATAATTTAAGTTAGATATTGCTTTAAAATATGATTAAAAAAGCTGTTGTTGCGGCTGCGGGTGAGGGAACTCGCATGCTTCATCTGACAACCCATAAAAGCAAGCATTTGATAGAGGTCAGAAAAAGACCTTTTTTAGCGTATGTCTTGGATAATTTATTTAAGGCAGGATACCGAGATATTATTCTGGTTGTGGGGTACAGGGCAGATTTGATAGAGGAGTTTTTAGAAAAATACAGACCTCCCCAAAAGAGTTTAAAGAAATCACAATACAAGATAAGGACGGTTAATCAATACAATATTTTAGGACCTAAAAAGAAAATGTATGGCACGGCTTGTCCTTTAATGTGTGTTAAAGATATAGTAGGTAAAAGCCAATTTATTTATCTTTGCGGTGACAATCTTTATTCTGTAAGAGATCTTAAAGCTATGGATGTTGGAGGAAAGTATAATTATGTTGCAGGTATTTACAACAAAAGCCCTCAAAAATATGGGGTTTTAGTAGCAGAAAAGAACTTTTTGAAAAAGATAGTTGAAAAACCTAAAAGGTTCTTGGGAAATATAATTAATACGGGCTTATACAAGTTTACTTCAGATATTTTTTCTAAATTGGGTAAGATAGAAAAGTCTTCCCGAGGAGAATATGAAATTACAGACGCCATAAATCTTTTGGCTAAAGAAAAAAAGGTGAAAATTATAAAGATTAAAGATATTTGGCTGGATTTTGGAAATCCAGCAGATATTATAAAATTATCTTATTTCATAAAATCTTTGAGGAAGTTTAAAAGAGTCTTCTGGCGGAACAGGAAATTTGAGATTTTGTCCTCTAAATCAAGGGATATAGTTAAAAAAGCTGCCGAGTTTATTAAAAGAGGACAAGTGGTGGCTTGTCCTACAGATACAGTTTATGGTCTTTTAGCTGACGCTACTAATGATAAAGCTATAGAAAAAGTGTATAAGGTAAAAGAGAGAGATAAGGGAAACCCGGTTCCTGTTTTTGTAAAAGATATTAAAATGGCAAAAAAGATAGCCAAAATAGACAAAAATCAGGAAGAGTTTTTAAAAGAAGTTTGGCCGGGAAGAACTACTGTAGTATTAGAAAGGAAAGGTAGGAATGGTGTCTCAAAGCTGGTATCTGGTAGGAAAAAGACAATTGCTTTGAGGATTCCAGATCATGGATTAGTTAAAGGATTGTTAGAGAAAGTAGATAAGCCTTTAACTGGCACTTCCGCTAACATTTCAGGCAGAGGTTATTTTATTGAGATAAAAGAAGTTTTAAGCCAATTTGAAGAAAAAGATGTCAGGCCTGATTTGATTATAGATGGAGGTAATTTATCCGGAGCCTCGCCTTCAATAATTATTGATTTAACAAAAAAGAAACCTAAGATATTAAGAAAATGAACTTAAAAGAAACAGATTCCAAAATATACAATCTTTACCAGAAAGAGAAAAAGAGGCAGGAGACTACTCTTGAAATGATACCTTCTGAGAATCATACTTCTTCTGCTGTAAGGGAAATTTTAGGCTCTCTTTTAACTGATAAATATGCCGAAGGATATCCCGGGAAGAGATATTATGCGGGTTTGGAATATTATGATAAAATAGAAAACCTTTGCAGGGAAAGAGCTAAGAAATTGTTTAAAGTTTCCTATGTTAATGTTCAGCCTTATTCTGGATCCCCGGCTAATTTAGCTGTTTATTTTGCTGTTTGTGAAGTAGGCGATACTATAATGGGAATGCATTTGGCTCACGGGGGCCACTTAACTCATGGCTGGAAAGTTAATTTTTCTGCCAAATATTATAATTCTGTTCAGTATACAGTTGATGAAAAATCTCATCTTTTAAATTATGAACAGATTAAAAAATTAGCTCAAGAAAGTAAACCTAAACTTATCTGGGTTGGGGCTACAGCTTATCCTCGCATCTTTAATTGGAAAAAATTAGGAGAGATAGCAGATTCCGTTGGTGCTTATTTAGCAGCTGACATATCCCATATTGCAGGGTTAATAGTGGGAGATGTTCATCCTACTCCTGTCCCTTATGTTCATATTGTTACAACTACCACTCATAAAACACTTAGAGGTCCCAGAGGTGGGATTATAATGACAACAGATAAAGGTTTGAAAAAAGATCCGGAATTAGCTGATAAAATCGATAAAGCTGTTTTCCCCGGTCTTCAAGGGGGCCCTCATGAGAATGCAATAGCAGCTATAGCTGTTTGCTTGAAAGAGGCCTCAGATTCCGGTTTTAAAGAATATGCAGAACAAATTGTTAAGAATTGTAAAACGTTAGCGGAAGAACTTTTAAAAAATGGCTTTAAACTAATTACAGGAGGAACAGATAATCATTTAGTTTTAATTGACTTAAGAAATAAAAAGATTTTAGGAAAAGAAGCTCAACTTAGATTGGAGAAAGCCGGCATTACAACTAACAAGAATGCTATTCCTTTTGATTCCAATCCTCCTTTTAATCCTTCGGGTTTAAGAATAGGAACGCCGGCTATTACTACCAGAGGTATGAAAGAAAAAGAAATGAAAAAGATAGCTGACTGGATTTCGGAAGTTATTTCAGATGAAAATTCTATTTCTAAAGTCAGAGAAGAAGTCAAAAAGCTTTGCAAGGATTTCCCCCTACCATAAAAAGTCACAGAGGCCCGTCCTCTGTGGATTCTTAAATTGTAGAGGTCTGTTTTCTAAATGATATGTTAGAAATTTTAGATGGCAAAAAAATAGCAGAAAAGATATTGGAAGGGATTAGAGAAGAAATTGAAGAGAAACAGCTAAAGCTATCTTTGGCTGTTGTTTCTGTAGGAGAAGAATCTCTCTTTAAAGTTTTTATCAGGCAGAAAGAGAAAGCTTGTAAAGAAGTAGGAATTGATTTTAATCTATTTAAATTTCCAGAAATAATTTCGAAAGAAGATTTTAAAAAAGAAGTAGAAAAGATTATAGAAGGTAATTCCGGTATAGTAATTCAGTTGCCTCTTCCAGAA
The DNA here is from genome assembly GCA_964518455.1 of uncultured Candidatus Saccharibacteria bacterium. Classification (GTDB taxonomy): domain Bacteria; phylum Patescibacteriota; class Minisyncoccia; order Minisyncoccales; family GWA2-38-27; genus CAZDXV01. Next base: position 5,887 of record CAZFHD010000033.1, read on the forward strand.
AACCTAAAAGATGTTTTTAACTTTATTCCTTACAAAAAAGATCCGGATGTTTTGTCAGAAGAGAGCAAAAAAAAGTTCAAAAAAGGAGAATTGCCTGTTTTACCTCCTGTGGTTTGCGCTGTAGATCATCTTTTAAAAGAATACAATATTTCTTTAAAGGGGGAAAATATAGTTTTAGCAGGAAAGGGAAAGCTGGTAGGTAAGCCCTTATTTGTTTGGCTTTTAAATAAAGGAATAGATTTTTCA
>CAZFHD010000034.1:0-5969 GCA_964518455.1 uncultured Candidatus Saccharibacteria bacterium
GTAGAAGAAATTTGACAAGGTTTTCTGAAAGAAAACCTAATTGCCGAAGGCAGTCAGATTTTCTCTACCGGGCAAGAGCTTTTGTTAATTTTATCCAATCATCTATAGTTAAAGCTTCGGCTCTTATGCTGGGTTCAATGCCAATATCTAAAAGAAGCGTTTTGATTTGTTCTTTATTTAATTTTAACCCATTCGGTGGACTCAAGGCAAGCTCTTTTGACAGATTGTTAGCAAGTTGTTTCCTGGGATGAGAAAATCCTGCCTTAACAATTTTGAAAAATAAATCAGGATTAACCTCTTTAGGATTAGAAAAGGGTTTGATTTTCAAAAAAGCGCTGTCAACCTTAGGCTGAGGCCAAAAAGAACCTTTGGAAACTTTAAAAAGTATTTTAGGTTCAGCGTAAAATTGGACAGCTACAGCTAAGATACTCATTTTAGAGGGCTTAGCGCAAATTCTTTGGGCTACTTCTTTTTGAACCATTAAAAACATTTCTTTTGGCGGATACTTGCTTTCTAAAAACTTTCTTATAACAGGTGAAACAATATAGTAAGGCAAATTAGCTACAATTTTGTATTTTTTTGAAAATTGAAAATTGAAAATTGATTGCTTAATTCCGAAGGAATTACAGCGAGCGAAGCGAAGCGGTTCCAAATTAGAAATTGAAAATTGAAAATTATATTTTAGGATGTCTCCCTGGATAATTTTTACGTTTTTAAAGCTCTTTAAAGTTTCTTTTAAAATTTCTATCATTTTTGGGTCTTTCTCTACAGTTATCACTTTTTTTGCTTTTTTAGCTAATTCTAAAGTAAGGGTTCCCAGACCAGGGCCGATTTCTAAAATAGTATCCTTTTTTGCAATGTCAGCTGAATTGATAATTTTAAAAAGAACTTTTTTATTGATTAGAAAATTTTGTCCTAACTTTTTAGAAGGTTGAATTCCTTGTTTCTTTAAAATCTCTTTTATAGTTTTTATAGAAGTTAAATCCATAAGATTTAGGTGTTGGTACTTGAGATTGACCTTCCGGGGTTTCAGTGAGACAAACAAGGTTTTAAAGTAACCCTCGGAGGCGATTAAGCATAGTTTCCGAGCGAAGAGAGGAATTAATCGCTGAGAGCGCAGACCCCAAAATCTCGCTGGGATTTTGAGGGTCGGTACTTTAAAACTTTGTTGTCGAGCAATACTTACCTTGAGCCCCTGGAGCTTATTTTTTATTTTATCATATTAAAACACAGCATGGGGATTGCTTGTGGAAAATGCCCTTGACCTTTGTTCTGGATACATATACTATAGGAGAATAGTAAAAAATTAAGGATTTATTATTCCTAGAAATTTATTCAACAAAATAAGGAAAAGCTGGTCTTTTTTGAGAGAGTTCTTGGGTAAAGAATCTTTTAAAAACCCTTCTTTTTGCTTGAAAGTATTTTTAACCGTAATCTTGTTTGGGGGATTAATTTTGGGTTCTAATGCTGCTTTAAAATTCCTTCCTTTAAAGGAGTTTTCTTTTTTAACAGCGAGTTCTGCAAACAGTTTTTCCTCCCAAGAAGTTTTTGCAGAACCTATTAAGAATTTTTTGGAAGATTCTCCTGATGTTGTCTTTCTTCAAGAAAACAGCATAATAGGTTATGCTCCCCCAGCTATAATTAGTCAGCAAGTTTTAGGAAGCTTAAACAGTTCTTCTTTAGAAACAAGGAGAGAGATTACCGAGTATATGGTGAAAGAAGGAGATACTTTATCTTCTTTGGCAGAGAAGTTTAATATTTCTCTTAAGACTATACTCTGGGCAAACGATTTGAATAGCAAATCTGTAATTCAGCCCGGTCAGGAGTTAATTATCCTGCCAGTTTCCGGCCTTGTCTACCATATTAAGAAAGGAGATACTTTAGGTAAAATAGCTGAAGTTTATAAAGGTAAAGTTGACGAAATTGTAGCTTTTAACGAATTAGCCAATAGAGACGATGTTTTTGTAGGAGATATTTTAATTATTCCAGGGGGAGAGATACCAAAAATCACTACTCAATATGTAAGGAAGCCAGAAAAAACGCCTATTGCTTCAAGTTATTTTATTTGTCCTCATTCTGCCTGCAAAATTAGCCAGGGTCTTCATTGGTATAATGCTATTGATTTTGACGGAGAATGCGGAGACCCTCTTCATGCTGTAGCAGAAGGGACAGTTCAAAGAGTAAGATATGGTTGGAATGGAGGAGCGGGAAACTATATTACTATTTTGCATCCCAATGGAGTGGTTACGATGTACGGACACATCCAGAAGAGTTTAGTTGGTCCGGGACAACACGTTTCCCAGGGTAAGACCATAGCTTTAATGGGAGGGAAACCTGGAATGCCGGGATGTGGAATTTCTACGGGCTGCCATGTTCACTTTGATGTCAGAGGGGCTGAAAATCCTTTTGCTAAGTAAAGTCTACAAGGCTAAAGATTAACCAAAAACAAAAAGCGCTTTTAGAAAAACGCTTTTTTTAATTGTTTTGTTTCTTCTGACAGCTAGCGCATAATTTGACTGCAGGGTAATCCTTTAATCTTTTCTCTTCAATCTTTTTTCCGCAGTTTTCACATTTACCATACTTCTCTTTTTTAATCTTTTCTAGAGCTTCATTAATTCTTTGAAGATGAGTTTCTAAGGAATGTTCTATAGGTAAAAGAGTCGCATATTCTTCTACTTGGTCTGCTGCGTCTTCTAGGGCCTGGCTTCCTACCCCGCCATTAACTTTTGGAAACTTTGTATCCCAGTCTCCTTTGAGCTTTTTATCTTCTGTGGCAAAACTTTTAAGGTCTGTTTCTATTAATACCTTTTCTTTTTCTAATTTTTCTTTTAGTTTAGCCAATAATTTCTTGTTCATTTTAGTTATCTTCCATATAATTCGTTAAGTTTCTTTCGGGTTGAAGCATCAACAATGCCTGTCCCCTCAGTTAATCCTTGAGGATCTAAAATTTCAGATTTATATTTCTCTTGAAATCTAGTTACAGCCGCTCTAGTTAAAGGACCGAACCAGCCGCTAATTATTCTTTCAGGATAAACAGTTGCATTTTCGGCTAACCATTTTTGGAGCAATCTTACCTCGTCGCCGTGGTCTCCGTATCTTAAGTCGGTTGTAATTTCGGGTCGTGAGGGAATTGCTCCAGATTCACCATAGAGCTCATTAAGTTTAACTCTAGTATATTGTTTTACTTCGCCCGTTCCTTTTATTCTTCCTTGGGGAGCTAAAATTTCAGAAGCATGTTTCTCCTGGAAATTAGTTACAGCTTGTCGAGTTAAAGGACCATAATAACCCGTAACCAATCCTTGAGGATAAACACTGGCATCTTGTTTTAACCAGGTCTGGAGAACCTCTACTTCATATTCTCTATCACCGAAAGATAAATCTTTAGTCAATTCTACTGTAGGACCTGGAACCCCAAGTTTTTCTATGACTTGTTCCGTGCTCTCAAAAGAAGAAGTGAAGACAAAATAATTATCTGAAATCATATAACAAATTCCAGCATCATTTCTGCTTAAGGTTTGGTATCTAAAATTGTGGTTAGTATAGCCGGGAAGCTGGTTAGCATTTCTAAAGTAAGAAACTACAGGAGGTTTGTCTTCTATCATTAGAGTAAAAAAAGGCTTAAAATCATCTTTCATAGTTGATTCTTGGGCTCGAAGAATACTTTCTAAACCGGTCTTGTCTTTGATTTCTGTGGCGAAACCCAGTCTGTTGCCCTGGGGCTGAGAATAAATAAAGAGAGTGAATTCGTTTTCAAAAGTGGGATAAATATTATCCGGGACTCTGATTTGAAAAGCATCAAAAAATTCTTTTACTCCTAAAAACTTATCTTCTGTTGTATTTTTAAATATTATTCTTTCAAATTCGCCTGTTTTCTTGTATTCTTGGATGGTTTGAGATAAAAGGTCTTTAATCTCTTCTAAGTTTGCCACTTTTAGTATTCTTTCTCCATCTACGGGGAAAAGAGAAGGTGAGAAAGCAACCTCTTCAGGACCTTTTATACAAATTCCATCACTGCAAACAAAATCTTCTTTACAATCTTTATTACTGCTGCATTGCTGGATAGGAGAAGCTTCTTTGCAGACTCCTCCCGGTTCGCAGATAAAACCCTCAGGACAATCTTTGTCTTGAGTGCAACCTATATAAGGTTCAGGCCTTACTTGAAAATACCAATACCAAAAACTAGCTACGCCAGCCAGTAAAACTAAAATCAAGCAAAAAACAATAACCCTTGCCCATAATTTTTCTCTAAGGGTGGGTTTTTTAGGGAGAGGTCTGATGAATGGAGGGGTAGGTTTTTTTTGAGGTTTTTTAATTTCTTTTTGGGGAGGTTTCTTTTCTAGAGGAGTTTCTTTAGATAGTAGAGTTCTCCTAAAAGAAAGGGAAGAAGAAGGAGTTTCTTCTTTTTTTAGAGGTTTTTTTAGAGGGGGAACGGGGGTTATAGATTGAATTTTTAGAGATTTTAATCTCTTTCTTGCTTCTTCAATTTTTTCTTTAGCTACCTGTTTTTCTTCTTGTGGTTTTTTACCGGGTTGATTTTGTTTGATAATTTCTTCTAAAATCCAAGTTGGGCTAGCCCCCCTTCTTAAAGCTTGCTTTAAACTTTCCTTTTTTGAAGGATTTTGTTTAATGATTTCTTGGAGGATTTTTTCATCTTTTATTCCTCTTTTTCTAGTAGTTTGGATTGATTCAACTATTCCCATTTTGGTTTAGAGTTTAAAATCTAAATCTGAGATGTCGGGTTTTTCAGAAAGAGGTTTTTCTTCCTTCTTCTCTTGGGGTTCTTTATCTTCTGGCTTCTCTGGGGGTTTTTCTTCAGGTTTGGGTTTTTCTTCGGGCTCTTTTTCAGGTTTTTCTTCAACTTTCTCTTTTTCTTCCTTTATAAGCTCTTCTTTTTTTGGTTGGCCTGTTATTATTCTATCTATTTCTTTTATTCTATCTACTATATAACTTCCTTGTGTTAAGAGGTCCTGTCTTCTCTCTTCAATTTCCTTAATTTCTTTTTCGATTTCCTTTTTCTTCTTTTCCAAATCCCACCTTTGTTGTTCTTTTTTCTTTCTTTTTTCTTCAATTTGCCACCTTTCTTCTTCTAGTTTTTCCCTTTCTTTAAGATTTTCTGTTATTCTTTCTTCTTCTTCTATTAATTTTTTGTCTTCTTCAATTTGTTTTTCTTCTTTTTTGACTTTTTCCAAGAGCTGTTCCGTTCCTCCGATCCTTTCTTGATTTTCTTCTTTTTCTTGGAGTAAAGACCCCTTAAATTTTTCTAGTTTTTTGAGTTTTATTTTCAGATCAATTCTCTCAATTTGGAGCTGAATTTCTTCTTTTTTCTTTTCAATTCCTTCTATTTTTTGTTGGATTTTCTCTTCTTCTTCTTCAATTTCTTGAAATTGCTGGTCTATCTTTTTGGTTTGAACTTGAACCTCACTTATTTCTTTGTCCCAAGGCCACCTCTTTTTTTCTTGAGCTCTTCTTTTTTCTTCTATTTCCCAGCGCTGCTTTTCAATCTTTTCCTTTTTTCTTTCATTAGTAGCTTCTTCCTCTTTTTTTTCAAGGTCTCTTAATTTTCTTTCAAGATTTGCCTCTCTTTTAGAAATAATATCAAACTTAGCTTTAGTGTTTTCTGTTTTTTCTTGAATCTCCTCTTTCTTTTTTTGAAGAGGAGATTTCTTTTCTGAAAATTCCTGGAGTTTGTTTTCCAAACTATCTTTTTCTTGATTTAATTCCTCTTTCTTTTCTAAAAGTAGTTTCTTTTTGTATTCTGGGTCTCTTTTTCTTCTTTCCTCGTCTTCTCTTCTTTCTTTTTCCTCTTCTTTCCTTTTAGCTTCCTCTTTCTTTCTTCTTCCTTCCTCCTCTATTTTTTCTCTCTTCTTTTCTTCTTTTCTTTCCTCTTCTTTTCTTCTTTCTTCCTCTTGTTGTCTTTTTATAGCTTCTTCCTTTTTTCTTCTTTCTTCTTCCTTCCTTCTTCTTTCTTC
>CAZFHD010000035.1:0-3599 GCA_964518455.1 uncultured Candidatus Saccharibacteria bacterium
AAAAGTTAACTCTCTTTTATCAACTTCACTCTTATAGTAAATTTCATTCACTGCCTCTTTAAAATATTTTGAAGCTTTCTTTTTTTGCTCTATCTTTATAAAAGCCGACCCCAGGCTTCTATAGTATTCAATTTCTCTCTCCCCTAACGGAAATAGATTAGCTTCCTTTCTAAAAAACTTTTTAGCAACTTCTTCTTTCCCTTGAATTATCCTCAATTCTCCCATCAGCCGATAAAACTCAGGTCTCTGGTCATTAAATTCTATTCCTTCTTTTAATACTTCCTCCATTTTTAAAAGATCGTCTGGGTTCTTAAAAGAAAGATAATTCCTCTCGTAAATTCTGGCTAAATACTCCAAAGTATCAACGGGCCTTCTATCGGGTTTCTCCGATAGTTTTTTTAAAGAATCTCTAAGTCCATAAAGAATTTCTACTATTTCTTTTCCTTTGTCTGGTTTAGTGGTTTCTAAAATCAACAAACCTCTTTCTACAATAACAAACTTAAAATCTTTCTCATAAATACTCCCCTTATTCCTCTTATTATATTCAGAGATAGCTTTAAGCGGCTGGCTTTTTTCATAATTCACATTCTTAGGAAAAGCTGAAGCTGCCAGAATAGGTTTTAGATTAACAAAATAAAAGGAAAAGAAAGAAAGAAAAATTAGGGGCAAAGCAAAGGCTACTCTCCATTTTTTTCCTACTTCTTTTCTCTTCCCTATAGAACTAGCAATAAAAGCTAAAACTAAAAACAATAATAGATAGACACAAATAGTGTCAAAAACTAAAAGAGATTGGAAAAAATAAGAAACAAGAAAAACAGAAAGAATTAGAGTTAACTTCTTTTTCAAAAAAGAATACTTAAAGAGTGAATAGAAAGCCACCCCCAAAACAGACAGCCAAGACAATACTCCCAAAATACCAGAGCTTACCATCAAATTGAAAATCTTATTGTGGGCATAATCAAAATACATTCCCTCTGGAATATCGGAAAGATAATCCGCTTTAAAATATTTGTAAAAAACATAACTGAAGGACTCCGGTCCCCAACCAAAAATAGGTTTCTCTTGCCAAGCTCTAAAAGATATTTTCCAGACATCAACCCGAGAACTAAAAGAGAATTCAAAAATACTTAAAAACCTATTTAGAAAATGGTTGCCTCCTTCTGTAATGCTTTCTTTGTTTATTACTAAAAATAAAAGCAGTAAACTCAAAAAGAAAACCAAAAAAACAATCTTTTTTCTCCAGACACTGGAAGCCGAATATTTAAAAAACCAAAGGAAAAAATAGAAAATTAAACTCAAGCCTAAAGCTGCCCAAGCTCCCCTGGTTTTAGACAAAAGTAAAGTAAAAAAATGAAGGATTAATATGACGAGCCAAGTAATCTTTAAATCTTTTTCTTTCTCTATCAAAAAAACAAAAAGGGCTAAAAAAATAGAAAGAACAATATAGGGACCAAAGAAATCAGGATTGGAAAGAGTTCCAGATATCCTTCCAGGCAAACTCGTTGCATAAAAACGCCAAACATCAAGCTTTTGCAGAATGCCTGCTAAACTAACCACTCCGCTTACTCCAACTGCAATTTTAAAAATCTTAAACCAATCTTTCTTACCCAACTCTATTCCAGAAAGCATTAAAAAGAAAGCCAAAAAATGAAGATGTAATATTACGCCTTCCGCTCTTTCTGCATCTCCAAAAAAACTACGGAATGGATTAAACCCGGTAATTGTTGTCAGCAAAAGAATTCCGATAAAACCTAAAACAACCCAACTTAAAAGAGAAAACCTGGGGAGATATTTTTTATCTGAAATAATAAGCAGAAGATAAAAAATAAAGACAATTTCTACTAAAGAACGGAAAAAAACAGCCTTAGGATAAGCTGAAAGAGTAAGTCCAAAAGGACCTAGAATTAAAGGAGTAAGCAAAATTAAAAAAATTCCAATTTTTACCGCCTTCAAAAGAAAATTTTCACATCTCCTTTTATGATCTAAGCTGAGCTTTATATTATATCTCATATCTCTCATTTTTATATTTTTACATTTTTATGTTTTTATTATTTTTAGAAATTCTTTCTCATTTATTAGTTCCACGCCAAGTTTTTTGGCTTTATCATATTTTGAACCAGGATCTTCTCCCGCTATAAGATAGTCTGTCTCTTTAGAAACAGAGCTGGAAATATCTCCTCCCAAGGCCCTTATTTTCTTTTTGGCTTTTTCTCTATTCATAGATTTCAAAATTCCTGTTAAAACAAAAGTTTTACCTTTTAGTTTAGCTCCTTTCTTTCGTTTTTCTTTTTTAACTTCTATACTTACTTTCTTAAATTTCTTCAAAAGCTCTTTACTTTTTTTAGTTGAAAGCCAATCCCTAATAGATTTTGCCACTACAGGCCCAACATCCTCTATTTCCTTTAATTTTTCTAAATCAGCTTTTTGAAATTTTTCAAAAGTTCCAAATTGTTCTGCTAAATCTTGAGCTGTTTCCTCTCCAACATTCCTTATACCTAAAGCATAAATAAAGCGAGGAAGAGAAATCTTTTTGCTTTTCTGAATAGCTTCAATTAAATTAGAAGCTGACTTCTCAGCAAATCTTTCCAAAGGAATAAGATCTCCTTCTTCTAATTCAAAAAAGTCGGCGGGATTTGAAACTAAGCCTTCTTCTATAAGCTGGTCTACTATTTTAGAGCCTAAGCCGTCAATATTAAAAGCTTTTCTGGAAACAAAATGATAAAACTGTTCTTTTTCTCTGGCAAAACAACTAGGATTGGCACAATAATGAATAGCCTCTATTTTTTTAATCTTACTGCCGCAAACAGGACACTTTTTTGGCATCTTAAACTTTTTCTCTTTTCCTGTTCTTAAATCAGGCAAAACTTTAATTACATCCGGGATTACATCTCCTGCTCTTCCCACAATTACAGTATCACCGATTCTGACTCCCAATCTTTTAATCTCATCTTCATTATGCAATGTTGCTCGGGAAATAGTAACTCCTCCCACTTGAACAGACTTTAAAACAGCAACCGGTGTTAGAGCCCCCGTTCTCCCTACTTGAACCTTGATATCTTCTACAACAGTAGTAGCTTCTTTGCCCGGAAACTTATAAGCTATCGCTCCCCTAGGAGCTTTACCTACTACTCCTAATTTTTCAAATGTTTTGTTTAAATTAATAATTACTACAATCCCGTCTATTTCATAAGGAAGCTTTTCTCTTTTTTCTTGCCATTCTTTATGAAACTTAAAAACTTCAGGCAAATCTTTAGAGTATTGGTTATTAGGATTAATCTTAAAACCTAAAGCTTTTAGAATCTGATGTTTCTCCTTATGAGTATTTTGTCCCAAATCTGTTATCAACTCATAAGCAAAAGAATCCAATCTCCTTTTAGCTGTAACATTAGGATCAAGCTGTCTTATAGAGCCGGCAGCTAAGTTTCGAGGATTGGCATAAGCTGAAAGATTTTTCTTTTTCCTTTCTTTGTTTATTTTTTGAAACCCTTCTTTAGAGATAAAAACTTCTCCTCTAATTACTAAAGATTTTTTAAAATCAAACTTTTCAATTTTATCTATAAGTTCCTTTCTTACTTTTTCTTTTTTTAAACTCTCGACAA
>CAZFHD010000035.1:3699-5788 GCA_964518455.1 uncultured Candidatus Saccharibacteria bacterium
CTTTTAAGGGCTCTCCGCCCACTCTTTGGGTTGGAGAATCCGGTGTAATTAAATCAGGAAATTTTTGCTCTAAATCAAAAAGCTCTTTCTTCAAAGAATCAAGAGCTTCATCAGATATTTCTTGTCTGTCTAAGACATGATAGAGATAACGATGATGGTTTATAACTTTTTTCAGTTTTTCAATTCTTTGACGAGCCTGTTCTTCGTTCATAACCTAATTAATCAATTGGTGGTTCAAGACTAACTTCTATTGCTCTTTGGACATCTTTATATGCTCCTATAGAACGAATACAAAAACGAGTCGCGTTACAACCATCAATCGGGCTTAGTTGCGGAGGACAATCATCTTGGCAAGAAGTGTAATTAGTATCACAGCATCCTATCTTAACCCAATAATGAGCTTCATTTTCAAGCGGCTTATCATTAATACTGTCAGGGATAGTAGAGCTAGATGCCTGACCTTTTAAATATCCCATTATGGGCACTAGAGCCTCTTCTATCCCAGTATCAGCAGCATATAAAGCTTTTACAGAATTGCCCATTCCAGCTATCATTTTGATCTGGCCTACTAAAATAGCGCTCAATCCTATAGCTACAGCCAAAACAACAGCCAATATTATTATAACCAAGAAAAGAGTTATTCCTTTTTGAGAATTTTTTAAAAACATAATTATATTGTTATATTGTTGTTGAGCAACATCCAAAAAGCGATATTCATAAAAACCTAGAACTACTTTAAATTATATCATCTTTTTAATTTCAATGTCCAATAGTCTTTGGTTCTTTTAAGATTCAGGCCAGAAGCATTTTTTAGTATTTCAAAAAAACTCAAGGGTCTTCCTTTAATTTCCACTCTTCTCTTTTTAATATTTTCTATCAATTCTGAAGCTGAATTAAAATCCTCAAAAGTTTCAAGATATCCCCTTCCTATATATTCAGCTCTATGAGCGTCAGAACCGGCTGTAAAAAGAAAGTTATTGTCTTTAACAAACTTTAAAGCTTTTTTATTAGCTGACCAGGATATAACAGAAGAATTAAAAACTTCAATAGCTTCCACTCTACTATCTAATATTTTTTTCTTACCTCCAACAAAGTTTTCTACTGGCCAATCAAAGGGATGGGGAATAACAGCTAGTCCTCCTACTTTGTTAATTTCTCTAATAGTTTCTTCTGCTGAAAGATTATCAGGAATTTTCTTCTCAACATTAATTCCTAAAATATCACCTGATTTACTTAAAATCTCAATTCCCGGAATAATTAAGATATTCTTGTCTTTAGCATAATTTCTGGCTTCAAGAGCCCCTTCTACCTCACCGTGGTCTGTAATACAAATACAATCCAATCCTTTTTCAATAGCGGCTTCTACCACTTCTAAAGGAGAAGAAAGACCGTCAAAAGAGTAATTCGTATGAATATGTAAATCAGCTTTCATTAACCCCTTCTTAAAAGATTGATTCCGATGCCTGAAATTCTACTACCTCCAAAGATTAAAATACCGGCAAAAATCGACCAGGTTATTAAGTTTAAAATTCTGGAGATAAACTCAGAGGGAATAATATCTCTAAGCTCTTCTTTTACCATCTCCTGCATTTGTCGTTCTATCTTTTCTGGAGAACCAGAAAGACCTCCTTTTTCTGAAACTTCCTTTTTTTCTTGAATCTCAAAAACTCCAGGAGGACTAGTTTTAGCCGTAAAGATATTATATGAAGAATAAAGAGTCCAAAAAATAAGAGATACTCCTAAAATTATTAAAATCCAGGCTATTATCTTTTTAGGTTTCATAATTAAGGTGATATTAGTTTCTAATAAAGTATAATATCATTTTCTCAAAAAAAGTTCAAAAGGGTTGACCCTCACGACCAAACGAGGGCAAACCGCCGAAGGCGGTAAATTTGGCAAAGCCAGCCCTCGTTATGGTGTGAGGTTGACCCTGATAGAGCCAGATTACCAAAAGCCAATAATTTCAATGCTTTATTACCTTCCAGTATACCTTCTCTGAGAACCCGCCACTAGTCTATAGTATTAATATAGAGGTTACTCCCGGCTGTGGCTTCTCTCGTCAAGCCATAATAGTATATTATTAAAGACA
>CAZFHD010000036.1:0-5425 GCA_964518455.1 uncultured Candidatus Saccharibacteria bacterium
TATTCCTTTAATCCTCGCCTTGCTCTTTAAAATAGCTCCAAACCCTTTAATTTTAATTTTAATCTCTTTTAATTCATCCTCAATTTTCTTCCTTTCCAATTTAGCTAAAGCTGAAAGTTTGGTTTCTAAAATAGCGTTAGCTTGAATCTGGGTCAGTTTGAACCTCTTCATTAATTTCTTCATAGCATCATCTCTGTTCTCAGAAGCTTTAATAATCTTGATAACAGCATCAATTTTGTTCAAGCATTTGTGGAGACCTTCTAAGATATGAGCTCTTTCTTTAGCTTTTTCTAATTCATACTTTGTCTTTCTATAAACCACTTTTTTTCTATGTTCTATAAAATAGTTTAAAGCTTCTACCAAAGAAAGAACTCTAGGTTGAATTCCATCTACTAAAGCCAGCATATTCAAGTGGAAGGTTTTTTGAAGATCTGTAAACTTATATAATCTATTTAGAATCTTCTGGGGATAAGCATTTTGTTGAAAATCTATCGTAATCCTTAATCCCTCTCTATCTGATTCATCTCTTACATCTTTTACTCCTTTAATTTTCTTGTCCTGAACAAGTTTGGCAATTTGTTCTACTAAGGTTGATTTTTGAACCTGATAAGGAATTTCTGTAATTATAATCTGATCTCTCTTTCCCTTGTTTTCTATAACCTCAGCTTTACCCCTGGTTACAATAGGTCCTTTTCCTTGAGAATAAGTTGAAATTATGTCTCTTTTGCCATAGATTATTCCTCCGGTTGGAAAATCAGGCCCTTTAATAAACTGAAAAAGATCTTCCGTGGTAGATTTGGGTCTGTCTGCTAAATAAATTAAAGCGTCACAAACTTCTGTCAGATTATGAGGAGGAATACTAGTAGCCATTCCTACAGCAATTCCCAAAGCGCCATTTAAAAGAAGCTGAGGTAAAGGCGAAGGCAAGACGGTAGGTTCTTGCCTAGTACTATCATAGTTGTCCATAAAATCAACCGTATCTTTATCAATATCTTTTAGCATCTCTTCTCCTGCCTTAGATAATTTACACTCTGTATATCTTTGGGCGGCTGCAGGATCTCCATCAATTGAACCAAAATTACCTTGACCTATGATTAAAGGATATCTTAAAGAGAAATCCTGAGCCATTCTAACTAAAGAATCATAAACTGCAACATCGCCATGTGGATGATATTTCCCGAGAACCTGACCAGTAACAGCAGCTGATTTTCTGAAACTACCCGAATGAGTCAATCCCATATCTTTCATAGCATATAAAATTCTTCGGTGGACAGGCTTAAGTCCATCTCTGACATCGGGTAAAGCCCTGGCAACTATCACCGACATAGCATAGTCGATGTAAGAACTTTTCATCTGCTCTACAATCTGGACCGGCTTCAAATACCCTATATTATTCGTCTTATTATTTTCCTCTTTCTTCTTGGCCATTATCGCTTTATTCTAAATTTTCTTCAGATGGAATTTCCATCTTATTCATTTCTTTTTTGAAAGATTTATTTATCTTCTTAAAAAATTCTCCCCCTTCGGCTTTTTGAAACCTCTTGGGTAAAATATTAAACCAGATAATTAATATTCCTATAGCTACAATTATTACTACAAACCAAAGAATTATTTTTTTCTGACTTTCTGAAAAATTTTGAACTTTTCTTAAAAAACTCATTAAGCCTCTAAAATAATTATTTTAGCTTCGTCTTTGGGAAGATCTTTTGCTTTAATATTAAGTTTGGGCAGGGGTTCCAAAGATTTTATACCTAATTCTTTCAAAAAACCATCAATTTTGTCCAATTTTGTTTTAATCTTCGGAACTTTATAATACATAGGAATAATAATCTTAGGCTCTATCTGAGACATTACTTTTACAGCTCTTTTGGCATCTAAAGATTTATTTCCCCCTATAGGAAGCATTAAAATATCTACTCCATTAATTTTTTCCAATTGATTAGAGCTTAATTCGTTTCGGCCCAAAATTCCCAAATGACAAAGCCTTATATCTTCTGTTTCTATAGTATAGATAGTAGTCCTCTCTTTTTCGCTACTATTTATACCATCTCCTATTCCCTGAATATATAAACCTTTGACATCGTATTCCCCAGGACCTGTTATTGAAAAATACCTTCCTGAAACAACCTTTTGCCCATCTTGGCTAACCATTAGAATATCAGCATCAAGCTTGGGGCCTCTTATCCCCGATCCTTTATCAAAAAAGGGATCAATGAGAATATCCACTGTTTTCCCTTTTTCAACTTGAGCATCTATTCTAAAACAGGTTTGTCCGTACCAATTGATTTTCATAAAAAAATACCTTAATAAGTTAAAATCTTTTATTAATATTACCACAAGAAAAGGCCTGGCTCAACCCCGTTAGAAGTCTGTGTTTTCAAAATAGGGGCATTCCTGAGTAAAAATAGAGAATTAAACTAATAATTTACTTAATAAGTTAAGGAAAAATTTTGTTAATCAAAATTTTTCCATCAAGGACTTCTAACGGGGTCAACCATTGTAATAATAAAAACTTCGTGTTAAAGTAGCGGATATAGCAATTTCCAAAGTTTCAAGACTTAATACCCAATACCCAAAACCCAAAATCTATTTATGCCGGATATTATGAAAAAATTAATTGATCAAAAAGAAGCGCTTAAACCTCCAAAGGTTGGCCAAATTGCCCAAGGAAAAGTTATTAATGTAGGAAGAGCTGCAATCTTTTTAGATTTGGGAGCTCAAGGAACAGGAATTATCTATGGCAAAGAGTTTTACGAAGCAAAAGATAGCTTGAGAAATCTCAATATTGGAGATAGTATTTCAGCTAAAATAGTAGAGCTGGAAAATGAAGACGGATATATTGAACTTTCTCTAAGTAAAGCTAATAAAGAGTTAGCTTGGAAAGAACTCAAAAGGATTAAAGAAGAAGAGGAAATTATTAAAGTTAAAATCCAGGGAGCCAACAAAGGAGGTCTTTTAGCTAAGGTTTCTGGAATTCCTGCCTTTCTCCCTGTTTCCCAGTTATCCCCAGAACATTATCCCAAAGTAGAAGGAGGAAATGGCCAAAAAATCTTAGAAAAACTTCAAGAATTTGTTGGACAAGAATTAGAAGTAAAACTTTTTAGCTTAGATATGAAAGAAGAAAACATTATCCTTTCTGAAAAAGCAAAAGAAGCTGAGAAAACAAAAGAACAGCTTAAAAACTACAAGGTAGGAGATATAGTTAAAGGCGAAATTACAGGAGTGGTTGATTTTGGAGCATTTATTAAGTTCGGTAAAGAGGAATTAGAGGGATTAATTCACATTTCAGAATTAGACTGGCAACTTATTGAAAATCCTTCAGAAATAGTAAAAGTAGGAGATAAAACTAAAGCTAAAATCGTGGATATCTCAGAAGACGGAAAAGTTTCTCTTTCTTTAAAAGCCTTAAAGAAAGATCCATGGCAAGGAATTGAAAAAAAATTCAAAAAGGGAGATATCATAGAAGGTAAAATTACAAAGTTTAATCCCTTTGGAGCTTTTATCCAAATTACTGCTAAAGTCCAAGGATTATGTCACGTTTCAGAATTTGGCTCACGAAAGAAAATGGAAGAAGTTTTAAAAATTGGAAAAAAGCATAAATTTGAGATCTCATCTATTGAACCTGAAGAACACAGAATGACATTAAAACCTGTAGAAGAATAAAAGCAAGAAAAAAGATTTAAGAACCTGACTCACTCCGTTCGTCAGAACCTTGATTCGCTAAGGTATAAAAACTTGGCTAAGCCAAGTTTTCCATATAATCTTGAATTAAGAGGGCTGCTAAGAAGCAGTCTTTTTTGTTAGAAATCCTTGACAAATTTTATATCTTGGTGTATAATGTAAATAGTACACAATGGAAAGGGAAGGGAATTCAAACAAGCCCAGTATATCATCTTTGACAATTTTTAATTTGTCGCCAGAGGCGACAGTCAAAGTTGTATTACTGGGCAAGAAACCAAGAAGGGAGATTTCCGATGCAAGAAAGAGAGAGAAAAAACCCGTTTTGGCAAGCAGTAGACGCAGCAAAAGAAATCACCACGCGCAACCCCGAGGAGAGACAGCCGGAAAAACACCAACAACTCCTGACCATTCTGAAAGGGCTGTCGAAGAAAACCCAGTTGGCTGTCTTGTTCCGACTGGTGAATGAGGTGCTTGAAGAGCAAGCATCCATCCAAGGATTGTTTGCTGTCGCCCGGGAGATAGGTATACTCCCAGTCGCCCATGGCGCCTCGGCCATCTTGAAGGTTATCCGAGAAGGCTGTTCCTTCGACGATCTTCAGGATTCCGGACTGGCGGAGATCAGAACAAGAGAAGCCAACAACGGAGCCAAGGCTTACATCGTTTACTTTGTAGGGCAGAAAGCTCTGTGGGGAGCAGCGGAGCACTTCCGTAAAACCGAGCAAATCAGTTTCGCCCAAGTGCTTGAAGAGCATTTGAGGCGAGGCGAACGATACCGCCGATTGGCCAGAGCTCGCCTTGAAGCCCAAAAGACGCCAAACAAAGTCGGAACGGCTGCCTAAAAAAGAGTCAAACACCCTTTTCCTTTCCCTTCCTGGGGCCCCTATGAACACATAGGGGCCTTTTTTTATGGTTGAAAAAAAAATTTACTTAACCCCATAGAAGAATTTTGACGAATGTTTTACTAAGCAAAACATTAAATTACCAGAGGCAGTCAAATTTTCTCTACGGGGTTGACAGAAAACTTCTTTTAGTTTACACTTAAAGAAGTTCTTTAACAACAGTTAGGAGAAATAAAATGGGAAGAGCTTGGTTCGGTGCAAAAAGAAGGAAGAAAGAAAGAATGATATTAGTATTATTTGATTGGGATAACCTCCAGTTGAGTTTAGATTCACCAAGGCCAGAAGGATTTTCTCTGATTTCAGGATTTGACAGACTTATGGAAAAACTGGGAGAAATAGGAAAAGTAGAACTGATTTATCTTTTCGCGCCTCCCGGTATAAGCGATCATTTTCTTGAAATTTTTTACCATCAAGGAATTAACATTATATCATGCCCGAAAATAACGCCGAAAGAAAGAGGACCCAAAAGAGATACCACAGACGAAACAATGATTAGATTCGGCGAAGAATTAATTGATCAAATCCCTACCTTAACTCACCTTTGTATTGGCAGCGGAGATAAAGACTTTTGCGGATTGGCGAGATACGCTATAAGAAAAGGGTTAAAAATAATTATCACCGCGGCAAGCAAAACTTCTCTAGCCCCAGAATTGATTGATTTAGCCTCAAGAGATCCAGAAACCAAAAAGAGAAGAGTTATCTGGTTCACTCCTCAAAAAGGAACAATTTAATGAAAGAAAATCTTTAATAAAAGCAGCAAACTTCGCTGCTTTTTTATTTTGTAGGGTGAGGGTTGACAAATCTTTTCTATCTGCTATAATGTTATTAGTTCGCTACAATTCGCT
>CAZFHD010000037.1:0-4662 GCA_964518455.1 uncultured Candidatus Saccharibacteria bacterium
CCTTGACTTGAAGGACCCGTAATCAGAATAAAGCCCTGAGGATGGCGAACAAAGTCATGTAAAAGCGGGGGAAGATTCAATTCCTCAATAGTTCTAATTTGGGAAGGAATTAATCTTAAAGCGCAGGAAACATTTCTTCTCTGATGAAAAACATTAATTCTGAATCTTACTTTGTTATCAAAATTATAAGAAAAATCAATCTCTTTTTCTTTTAAAAATCTCTGTTGCTGCTCTTCTGTCATTAAAACAAAAGCTAAACTCTTAGAATCTTCCGCTGAAATCTTTTTTCTCTTGACTAAAGGAACTAACCTGCCGGCAATTCTTAAAGTAGGAGGATGGCCTACTGAAATATGTAAATCTGAAGCTCTCTGATCAAGAGTAGCTTTGAGAAGATCTTTTAGTTTTTGAGAATAATCCATGTTTCTTCGCCCCTCGTCAGACTCGGGGCTCAGTCAAGTTAAAAATCTAAAGTCAAAAATTAAAAATAATACTTTAAACTTAATACTACAACTTTAGACCTTAGACTTTTGACTTTTAACTTATTTTAATATTTTTTCTACTTCTTTAACTACCTCAGTAGGAGTGTAATGAGCTTTAATTAAGTATTTTATAGCTCCAAGCTTCATTCCTTTTTCCACCTCCCCTTTTTGACCTAAATTAGAAAGAATTACTATCTTTAAATCGCTTAACTTACCATCATTTTTAAGCTTTCTCAAAATCTCCCAGCCATCTAATCTTGGCAAAACAATATCAAGTAAAACAAGATCAGGACTTCCTTCTTCTATCTTGCTAAAACATTCATCTCCATCTTTGGCTATATCTATAGAAAAACCTCTTTCTTTAAACTTGACAGAATAAATATCTATTAAGAATGGGTCGTCTTCTACAAGTAAAATTGATTTCATAATAATTTAGATTTTATGTTTCTGCCACTCTGGTTAGTTCTTCAAAAGAAGTAATACCGTCTAAAACTTTTAATATGCCGTCTTGCCTCATAGTAACCATCCCCTGTCTTTTAGCTTCTTCTTTTATTTTACTTTCTATGGGCGATTTCAAAATTATATCAGCTAATTCATCTGTCATTTCCAAAATCTCAAAAATACCTATTCTGCCAGTATATCCTGTTTTATTGCATCTTTCACAACCTACGGGCTTATAAACTTTGAAATCTTTAATAACCTTGGTCTTCTTTTTAATCTTGGGGGGAAAATTTCCAATTTCCTTCATTATTTCTTTTTTAATCTTATCATTTGGCTTAACCGCTTTTTTACAATGAGGACAAAGTTTTCTAACTAATCTTTGAGCCAAAGCTATATTCAAAGTTGGAGGAAGCAAGAAAGATTTAATTCCCATATCTATTAATCTTGGAACTACTCCAATAGCATCGTTTGTGTGCAAAGTAGACAAAACCAAATGTCCTGTTAAAGCAGAATGAATAGCCAAAGAAGCTGTTTCTTCATCTCTAATCTCACCTACCATCAAAATATCAGGATCCTGTCTTAACATATGGCGAAGCCCGTTAGCAAAGTCATAACCAATATCAGGTTTTACCTGAGACTGATTAACCCCCTCCATAAAATATTCTACAGGATCTTCCAAAGTCATCAGGTTGACTTCTTCTTTGTTAAGCCTGCTCATAGCAGCATAAAGGGTGGTAGTTTTACCAGAACCCGTAGGTCCTGTAGCTAAAATCATTCCATAAGTCTGTTTGAGAAATCTCTCTATCACTTCAAGATTTCTTCCCCTAATTCCCAATGTTTTAAATTCTATTTTTCTCTGGGTAGGATCTAAAATTCTAATCACCACTTTTTCCCCCAGGGTTGTAGGAAAAGTTGAAATTCTAAAGTCTATAGGCCTATCTTCAAATTTAGTGGAAAACCTTCCATCTTGAGGAACTCTAGTCTCATCTATCTTCAAGTTAGAAAGAATCTTAATTCTAGCTGCTACAGCAGGAAGAATCTTCATGGGCAGGAAAAGGCTGGAATGCAATATCCCGTCTAACCTGAACCTCACTCTAATTTTATCCCTACCGGGCTCAATATGAACATCGGAAGCTTTACCATCTACTGCATGTCTAAGAATAACAGCTACTACTTTAGAGATAGGAGCTTCTTCTACCATTCTCTGGACTTCCTCTATCTTGCCTGCTTTAACTCCTTTTTTCTCTGTTTTGATTTCTTCTTCTAATTCTTCTAAAGCTCTACTTACTTCTTTTTTTAAATTACGGTACTTTCTAATCAAATCTTCAAAGTTTGACAAAGTGACTAAAAAAACTCTGTATTTTAATTTATTCTGCCGTGATAAAAAATCTAAAGCCTCTCTGGCTTTCAAGTCTTCTGGATAAACCATTCCTACATCTAATTTCTTCTCCTCTTTTGTTAAAGGTATCATCTGATAATACCTGGCTGATTCTTCGGGGATAGTTTCTAAAACTTTTAAAGAAATTTTATCCGGGGAAACTACTTTTAAAGGAATATTCAGATTCTTACTTTTCAAATCAAATAAAAAATCCTCTGAAACTATTCTCTTATCTAAAACAACCTCCTCTTCTCTCTTACCAGAAGTCTTAATTTCATATTCCAAAGAAGTAGCCCTGGACTCTCCAATAATGCCCTTTTTAACTAACTGCTGAATTAAAGTCATATTAAGTTTTAAGAATCAATAAGACAGAAAAGGATTTTCTCTTCCTACTTTTTCCGGTTCAAAAGGTATAATTTTTCGGAAATCCTGAAGTCTTGCTAAAGTTTCACTCTCCAAAAACTCAAAATCAATTTTGATTTCTTTAAGAGGAACAGAGACAAAAGGATTAACAACAGATTTCTCTTTCTTGAAAAAACCAAACCATAAAATGGCAGCTGTTACTATTGCCACAGCTAAAAAAATTAAAATCAGGTATTTTTGTTTCTTTTTTTTCTTGGAAATTATAATAGCCATAGATTTAATAATTTAACAATTTAATTACTCAGCTCCTTTAGGAATAGGGAAAGCGCTTTCTTCTAAAACCCGCTCTTTTTCTTTTTCAACAGGGAAAGCGTGAGTCTTAAAACTCACCTCAAATCCAAATATTTCCCCACCTTCCTCAGAAGAACCAAAGCTGATAGTTTCTACTTCAATTATCCTGGTATTGTTATAGATAGCGGAAAGAAAACTTTTTAAAGCTGGATAAGAACCAGAGAAAGAACCAGAGAAAGTAATTTCTCTAAACTTTCCTTCTCCTACTGAAGAAACATTATAATTTCCTAAATCCGCTGCTATTAATCCGTTTTCTGAAGCAATATTCTGAATAAAATTCATAATAGCTGGAATTAGAGGTTTTTCGGGAAAAGCTAAGTTAATCTTTTCAAACTCTTCTTGATAATCTTCGAGTTTTTGGGAAATCTCTTTTAGTTCAGCAAAATATACTCTCTTTTGTTCAAGAGTTATCTTTCTATTTTCCAGCTCTTTTCTCAATTCCATAAATTCTTGATATTCCGGCCACCAAAGAAATATTCCTCCTATAATCACTCCAAGGAAAACTAAAGTTATAATGATAATAATTGTTCTGGGCATTATTCAAAAATCTGAGGATCAAAAGTAAGTTGGAGAGAAAATCCAATATCTCCTTCTTCACCCATTGAAAGCTCAGATAATTTTACATTTTTCAAAAACTCTTCCTCGCGAAAAATAAGAATCTGCTGGCCTACTGTTGTAAAACTATTAGCTGTACCGAAAAGTGAAACTGTTTTTTCTTTACCACTGAAATCAAACTCTGAAAACCAGACTTGGGGATGAGTCTTTTCTTGAAGGAAGTTAAAAACATTTAAGACCTTTTTGTGTTTGGAAAGTAACTCTTGAAAATCTTCAATTTTTTTCTCTCTAGAAAGAAGGGTATTCTCTAATTCCTTTTCTTCTGGGGTTTTCTTTAAAGCTTGATCTATTCCTTCAATTTGCTGGGAAATATCTTTTCCAACTTTAAAGAAATAAAAGTAGGTCCCAGCCAAGCCCAAAGCTAAAACAATACCTGCCATCATTAGAATATATAACCAGAGAGGACCCTTAAGTTTTGGTTTTTTTGCTATTTCTATAGCCATATTGTTAAATTGTTAAATTGTTTTATTCAAACCCTTTAAGAGCAGCCCCCACAGCTACAGCATAAATAGGAGCTTTCTCCTTTAAGGTTTGTTCAAGAACTAGAGGATAAGAAAGATTGGAAAAAGGATTGAGAATTCCTACTTCTTTTTTTAATTCAGAAGAGAAATAATCTTTTAAACCAGGAAGAAAGGCCATTCCCCCGGTCAAAACCACCTTATTTATTTCTTTTCCTTCTTTCTTATAAAACCCTCGAAAAGCTTTCTTTATCTCCCCTAAAATAGAATCAATCAAGGGAAGAAGAATATCTTTTACTTTTTCATTTGATCCCTCTTTCATAATAATTCCTTGCTTCTCTTTTAACTCATTAGCTTTATTATAATCTATATTTAGAGATTGAGCCAGAGTTTCTGTCAATTGATTCCCAGCTACATTAAAACTGTGGCTTATCTTTAAAACTCCTTTCTCTAAAATACTACAGGTAGTGCTTCTAGCTCCAATATCTATCATTCCTAAATTCTTCTTTTCTTTATCTCCTCCTCCAATATTTCTGGCTAAAGCAAAGACCTCAGGTTCCAATAATTTAAGATCCAG
>CAZFHD010000037.1:4672-5263 GCA_964518455.1 uncultured Candidatus Saccharibacteria bacterium
CCCTGAATTTCGAGCTATTCTTTGGTATTGGGAAACAACATCATTAGGAATAGCTACTACCAAAACCTTAATTGGAGTTTTAGAAACCTCACCTTCTGTAATTACCCAGTCCAAAGTTATCTCATTGTCCGGAAGAGGAATGTAGGGTCTAGCTTCATACTTTACAGCCTCGTAAAGTTCATCTTTCCCCATAACGGGTAAATCAAGAGTGACAAAAAAGCTGGAAAAATCAGGAATAGAAAAGTTGGCTTCTTTAGTTTCTATCCCTGTCTCAGAACGAACACTCATTATAGCATCTGATACTTCTTTATCAGACAGCAAAAGAGAATTCTCTTCAAAAATTCTAAAAGATTTATCACTAGTTGAAGAAATTTGAAACTCACCATAATTCTCTAACTGGTGTTTTTTGTTTCCTCTTTTTAGCTCTATTACTCTAATGCTGGAAGTGCCGATATCAACACCTAAAAATTTCTTTGGACCTCTTTTAAAAAAATTCCAAAACATATTATCTTAAAACTTATCCTACCAACTTTTTCTATTATATCACAATTAAAAAGAAAAACTATGTAAATATGTGGAAAAGTAAACAAT
>CAZFHD010000038.1:0-4998 GCA_964518455.1 uncultured Candidatus Saccharibacteria bacterium
TCCGCTGTGGTAGGTCACTCCCTTATAAACTGGCCTTTTTTGATCTAAGTGAATATTGAAAATAAGTTTTTTACCTTCTTTTTTGATATAAAGATGAAATCTTGGAAAATTTGAAGCGCTCAAGGGTCGATAAAAAACTAATTCGTTATCTTGTCTTTGGAAGTGATAGCCTAATTTTCTCATCAGGTTGTAAATATTTTCTTTTAGTTCTTTTTCTAAAACAAGCTTCATAGCCTCATTTTACCTTGTTAGAGGTTAAGGAGCAAGAAAAAAAGCCCAAATTCTTTGAATTTGAGCTTTATAAGTCCATGCTAGCCATTGCCGAAAGAAGTTGATGGAGTCCGCTTTCCATTCTCTGGATGTAAAGCTGAAAGATGATGTGTATTAATATGCTGTCTATATTTTGCCTCAGAGCTCTCATTGGCCCCATAGCCGATCCGTTGGTTTCAATTACGGGTATTAGTTGGTCCGGCGGAACTAAAATCTTTTTTCTTATCCCAACTTTTACATCATAGCTGTTTTGCATTTTTCTTGCTACAAGCCCCCAACAAGATTTAGGGGGTTTACCGCCTTTTGACAGGACTATCACTAAGGTGTTAGGTTTAATCTCTTCGGGTAATTTTTCCTCTTCTTTTCGTTCACGAAGCTTACAAATAAGCCAAATTAATATGTCATAACGGTGTTTCTTCAGAGCTGCCTCGGGTGTTTTAACAGAGCCGTCAGTTTGAAGCACAAATATCAATCTTCCTGGCGGCGCCATAATGAATTCTTCTTGCTTTTTCCCGGTCCCTACTCTTAGAAAACCGCTTTCTGAAAATCTCTCTTCTACCAAACCCCAGCAAGGTTTGGGAACAGTGCTTTTATGTGGTAGAACCACAACAAGCGTGCCTTCGCGTATTTCCATTTTTCCCCTCCTTTGTTAATGTTCTATTGCAATCTTACTGCTTTTTTGAAAATAAGCAAGTATTGTTAATTTTATTTCTCTTTGTTAAAATCAAAACATAACATTATGCCTCGTAGAATTTTTGTAGCTATAAATTTACCGTCAAATGTTAAAAAAAGATTGAATTCTTTTCAAAGAGAGCTTGATTCTCTTTTTGATTCCTTTAGAGACGAAAATCCTAAGATGGAAATTATCAAATGGACAAAGCCCGAGAATCTTCACATTACTTTAGTCTTTGTTGGTTTGGCCGGAGATGAAGATCTTTTAGAGATTAGCAGGGACTGTAAAGATATAGCCTTAAAATATAAACCTTTTTTTATAAAGCTTAATAGAATTTGTTACGGGCCTCCCCAAAAAAAACCTCCTAAAATGGTCTGGGTAGAAGGAGAAAAAACTTTTGAGTTTTCTGCTTTAGGACAAAAACTTCAAGAAGTTTTAATTGGAGAGAATAAAGAAAAAAGAGAGTTTAGTCCTCATATTACTTTGGGTAGAATTAAAAAATGGCAATGGCAAAGAATAGAACCGGAAGAAAGACCCCAGATAGAAAAAAATATTGGATTAGGTTTTCAAGTAGAATCTATTGATATTATGGAGAGCGAACTTAAAAGAAAAGGGCCGAAGTACACTCTTTTAGAATCTCATCCTTTAGGAAGTTAATATGAAAATCTATTTTATTGGCATAGGAGGAATAGGGACTTCGGCTTTAGCTCAGTATTATTTATCTAAAGACCACGAGGTTAGTGGTTCTGACTTAGTATCTTCAGAGATCACGGACTTTTTAAGGAAAAAAGGAGCTAAGCTCCTTTTAGGGAAGCATTTAGCCCAGAATTTACCAGAAGACACTAATATGGTAATTTATAGCCCGGCAATTCAGAAGGATAATCCTGAATTAAAACAAGCTCTTAGGTTTCAGGTTTCAGGTTATAAGTTACAAGTATTAAGCTATCCTCAAGCCTTAGGAGAGCTGACTAAAAAATATTTTACCATAGCTGTTTCCGGAACCCATGGTAAAAGTACCACAACAGCTATGCTTTCTTTGATTTTAGAGAAAGCAGGGCTTGACCCTACAGTTATTGTTGGCACCAGATTAAAAGAATTTGGAGGAAGCAACTTTAGAGCAGGGGGGAGTCAGTATCTAATAATTGAAGCTGATGAATGGCAAGCCTCTTTTTTGAATTATTATCCTCAGATTATTGTATTAACCAATATTGAAGCTGAACATTTAGATTTCTATAAAAATCTTAGAGATATTCTTAAAACTTATTTGAGATATATTTCCAATCTTCAGAAAGAAGGAACCCTTGTTTTGAACAGAGACGACGAAAATATCCTAAAACTAAAAAAAGAGCTTTCTAATGTTAAAATCCAAGAATTTAGCATAAAGCAAAAAGAAGCAGAGAAATTAAAAGATTGCCTAACAATTCCCGGAGAACATAATATTTATAATGCTTTAGCCGCTCTTTGGGCAGCCAGAATACTAAACGTTTCGGATGAAATTTCTTTTGAAGCTTTAGCTCAGTATAAAGGGAGTTGGCGGAGGTTTGAAATAAAAAAAGGAAAAATAGATGATAAGAGGTTTACTTTAATAGACGATTATGCTCATCATCCAACAGAGATTAAAGCCACCCTTAAAGCCGCTAGAGAAAAGTTTCCTCATAATGAAATCTGGTCTATTTTTCAGCCCCATCAGTACCAGAGGACTTATTATCTCTTTGACGATTTTGTTAAGGAGTTTTCTAAAGCTCCAGTAGACAGAATAATTATTACAGATATTTATGATGTAGCAGGAAGAGAGAAGAGTGAAATAAAAAAGAAAGTAAGCTCTAAAAAATTAGCTGAAAAGATTGAAAAAGAAAGTGTTATCTACTTAGCTAAGGATAAAATAGAAGATTATTTGAAAGATAATTTAAAAGGAGGAGAAGTAGTTATTATTATGGGAGCTGGGAATATTTATAAGCTAGCTAAAAAGTTTTCCACATTAAGAGTTTGACAAGAAAGGTTAAAAAAAGGACAATGAAAAAAGATATACAAAAACAAGGTCGATTAAAGATACTTAATTAACCTGAAAAATATGTCAACAATTATTTGGATAATAGTAGCTGTTGTGATTATAGGCTTGATAGTCTATCTTCTTACTAAGAAAAAAGGAGGTGAAAAGGGTGATGGCCCTACGCCTCCGGAAGGTCTTTCAACTCCGCCCCAGCAGCCTTCAGTGTAGAGTAGGAGCAGTCTTTTTTAAATCTTTTTAGGCGTTACCTTTTTAAGGTAGCGCCTTTTGTTAAAAAAAAGCGCGGTTGGCATTGATAAACAATCAACACCTAGCCGCGCTTTGCGACACTACCCCTCGGTCCTTTTAGCAAAGAGCGAGATAGACCGCTATGGTGAGAACCAAGATTTTCCAATTGGCTCTCATTTGCTTTCCTTTGTTATGTAGGGGAAGCTCTCTTTTGATTACGTTTTTCGCTTCCAGGAATGTTTGCTCTGTGAACCCTTCCCTTTCTAGGATCGTTCTTTCTTTGTCTGCAGCGGGGACAAAACCACTCAGGTTTTTTTACCATTTCTTGGCAGTCTATCCCTAGACACCTACGAAACTTTTCGTTCTTTTTGTCTGACATCTTTTCCTCCCTCATTTGGTTTTCAAGGATCAATTAGCTAGTGTAGCAGATTTTGAAAGGATTGTCAATCTTGGCTGTAAAATTAACAAGTATTATTTACGGGTTATTTCCTCTCTTACCCTTTTGAAAGGATGTCTCGGAGGCGGAAAAAGCTTGGTCTTTTATGGAGTAAAAGTTTTTCCGTCGAGAGTCAAGGCTGATGCCTGCCACTGGAGCAGGCAGACAGGCGGTCCTTTCAAAAGGGTAAGAGAGGAATCATAAATGAAAAAGTGTAAACAACGTCGGGATTTCTTATATCTTGACTTTCCAAAACTTAAATAATTTGTAATAATAGAATAATGAAAAGAATTTATAGCAATGAGACAAATAAATATTTAGGTAAAAGAGTTAAAGTTGCGGGCTGGGTTAATTCTATAAGGTTTCATGGCAAAATTATTTTTGTTGATTTGAGAGATTTTCAGGGAGTTTTACAATTGGTTTTTGGACCCGGCGATAAAGGGGTTTATCAAATAGCCAAGAAAATAAGGTCTGAATGGGTAATACAGGCAGAAGGAAAAGTTTCCAAAAGGCCTGAAAAAATGGTAAATCCTAATTTGGAAACGGGGAAAGTAGAAATTGCTGTGGATAAAGTTGAGATTTTATCTCAAGCTAAAACTCCTCCTTTTTCTATAGACGGTGAAGGTTATGATATTTCCGAGGAGAAAAGAATGAAATACAGGTATCTGGATTTAAGGAGGGAAAGAATGAAAAATAACTTGATTGCTCGCCACAAAGTGGTTCAGTTTATGAGAGAGTTTTTAATAAGAGAAGGATTTGTAGAAGTGGAGACGCCGATTTTAACTAAATCTACGCCGGAAGGGGCCAGAGATTTTGTCGTTCCGGCTAGATTACAGCCCGGTAAATTTTACGCTCTTCCCCAATCACCCCAGCAATATAAACAGCTTTTACAAGTGGCTGGAATAGAGAGGTATTTCCAACTGGCTCGCTGCCTTAGAGATGAAGATCCTAGGGCTGACAGGCAGGCGGAACATACTCAGTTGGATATTGAAATGTCTTTTGTAGAAAAAGAAGACGTGATGAATTTGATAGAGGAGTTATTTATTGAAACTATTAAAAAGCTTTATCCCGATAAAAAAATTCAAGAAACTCCTTTTCCTCGTATTACTTATAAAGAAGCAATGAAGAAATACAAAACTGATAGGCCGGATTTGAGGAGGGATAAAAAAGATAATAATCTTTTAGCTTTTTGCTGGGTTGTAGATTTTCCTTTCTTTGAAAAGATAGACGAAGGCGGCTGGACTTTTACCCACAATCCTTTCTCTGCTCCCAAGCCGGAGTTTATGAATGACTTGCTTGAGAAGAAAAACATTAAGAATATTTTGACTACCCAATACGATATTGTTATGAATGGATGGGAATTAGGCGGAGGAAGTATCAGGA
>CAZFHD010000039.1:0-2706 GCA_964518455.1 uncultured Candidatus Saccharibacteria bacterium
AGTTGGTAAAAAAAGAATGGAGAAGGGTGGTGCTAAATTCCTACGATCGTAGGAATTTAGCACCAGGGTATGGTGGATATAATTTTGGGTTTGAGAGAGTTTTCCACAAGTTAGAGATTGGAATGGTTTTATAAAAGTTGTAAAATAAATAAAATTAGTTTTTTTTATGAATTTTAATCTTAAGAAAAGGCGAGTTGTTGTAATTATTGTTATTTTTGTTTTGCTCCTCATTGCTGGAGGGTTTTTTTATTGGTGGGTTGAAAAAGAAGAAGTAATGAAACCTATTTATAAGAATGAATTTGTGAAAACTGAGGAATTTGAGGTTGTAGAGACTTCTGAGGGGAATTTTGTTGTATGCGAGAAAGAGAATTTTAGGATTAAAGTTCCAGGAGAATGGAGAGTTGAGAAAGATGCGGCATTTGGCACAGCAATATATCTTTTAGATCCTTTGTCTGGTGATAATTTTATCAAAAATGCTAAAGAAAAAGGGGCTTGTGGAATGAGTGTTGAGATTTACAACAGTAAAAGGGTTAACCCCGATGTGACCACATTCGCAGATGATTTAAACAAAGAAGTTGAATATTTTTTGAAAGACCCAGATTATGGGCTGAAAGATAAAGATTCTAAAAAAGAAATTATTAATCTTGATGGAAAGTACGGTATTAAAAGAATCCACACAATTGAAGATAAAGTTTGTTTTATTGAAGTAAAAATTCCTATTGACCAAACAGTCTATACTCTTTCAAGCGGTTTTATTAGAGCAGATAAATGTATAGAAGAATTCAATAAAAATTTAGAAACAGTAACAATAAATAAACAAAAATAGTTCTTTTTATAGTTCTTTTGAGTTATTAGTTCTTTCAACTTTTTAGTTCTTTTAAAGCTTAATAAAATTTAATAATAGCTGATAAAAGTTAAGTGTTTTATTTTGATTGATGAAAGAAAATAGCTCAATTAAGAAGTGTATTTTTTTTCTCCTTCTATTAATTTTTGTAGGGGGATTTTTGGTTTTGCCAAAAATTAGTATTGCTAAAGAGATAACAATAGAGGACTTAATAAAAGATTCGGAAAGAATTCAGCTTGGAGAAGAAGAAGGAAAATGTATATTTGTCTCTCTTATTAAAGAATTAGATAACAAATGGGAGACTATCGTGGTAAGCGGAGAAGATATGATTCTCGAGAAAGAGATCGTTTTAAAGCTAGTCAAGAGAGCAGTTCAGGAGGATTTATATAATTATTTATTTTTACAGGTTCCAAAAAATATAGGAAAAGAAATTATTAAAGCAGGAGCAAAAATAGTAGCGATAATCTGGGGAGGAGACCCTTCTACTATTTCAGAAAAAGCAATAGAGGAAATAGAAAAGTTAACTGTAGAAAAAGCCAAAGAATATGTAATGAAATGGCTTCTTCAGAACCAGATTAAAGTAATGGGAGGCAACCTGTCTGTTTCCTATCAATCTATAAAAGCAGATTTTCAAGATATTATAGTCTATAAACCAATAGATACCGAAAAAGTGAGAGTAGGTATTAATGTCTACTCCTCTAGGAGCATAAAAATACCTCATCCTACCGTAGGTTTCCAATGGGAAGGGGGAATAGAAGAACTGCCTCCTTTTATGTTAGAGATAGATGGAGTAATAGAAAGAGATAAGTATGGAGCATATAACTGGGTGGAAGGCCCTGAAATGAATTTTGTATTCGATCAAAAAGTGCCGGAGTTCAGTTTTAAAGAACCAAGTTTTTGGGATAGATTGAAAGCGTCTATAAAATCTATTTTCTCTGATTTGAACCCGTTTAAAGCAACTGTTAATCCTTTTTCTGAAGACAATTTTCAGATAGATACTGATACTAACACAGAGGAATCTGATAAAAAAGAAGATTTATCAAAAGAAAGCTCTTCTGAGGAAGATTTTGGCCGGGAAGAAGAAAAACAAGAAGAAAATCAGTCTGAGGATAAGAATCAACCAAAGGAAGAGAGTTCATCTGAAGATGAAATAAATAAAAAACAAGAGCAGATAGATGATATTTTAGAGAGAATTGATATTTTAAGGGGAAGGATAGATGAATTAGGCCAAGAAGAGGAAGAGGAATTTGAGAAGAATAAGGAAGAAGATAACCAAGAAGAAGATGATAAAGAAAAAGATGAAGAAGAAGAGGAAGAAGATGAGGATGATGAAGAAGGCAAAGAAGAAAAAGGAGGAGGCGAAGGCGGTGGCGGTGGAGGAGCTCCGGAGCCAAACTATTGCGATATTTTAGATGGTCAAGCTGCTAGAGATAAAGTAATTATTAATGAAGTAGCTTGGATGGGAACGGATGATTCTTCTAATGATGAGTGGTTAGAATTTAAAAACATTTCGGATGGAGCTATTAATATAAATGAATGGCAGCTTTTAGATAAAGATGGTCAGATAAAAGCAATTCTTTCAGCTGGAACCATCAAATCTGGTGAATTTTATCTTTTAGAAAGAACAGATGATACTTCTGTGCCTGGGGTTTCAGCTGACTTTATTTATACCGGTGGTCTGAGTAATACTGATGAAGCTCTTTATCTTTTTGATAGCAGTTGTCAGCTTCAAGATAAGGTGAAAGCTAGTCCCGATTGGCCAGCAGGAGAAAATGAAGAGAAAAAAACGATGGAAAGAGGAAAAGATTTGGAATGGCACACTTATTCTGGAGAAGGGGAAGATGGAATAATGGGAACGCCGA
>CAZFHD010000039.1:2716-4948 GCA_964518455.1 uncultured Candidatus Saccharibacteria bacterium
CGCTTGGAGAAGAGGAGCCTTTAACGGATACTACTCCTCCGGAAGTTAGTTTTGGTCCTCTTGAGTCAGTTCAAACCTCTCTTTCTTTTACAATTCCTTTTGAAATAATTGACAAAGCAACAGATACAGTAACTCCTTCAGGCTTGGATAGATTTATTTTCAGATGGGAAGAAGAAAATGGAGATTGGCAGGAAGATGATTATCAAGAAATTGAGGAAGCGCCAGTTACTTATTCTGGAGAAAGAGAATTTTCTGGAAAAGATGGGAAAATCTATTATTTTCAAATTAAAGCAAAAGATATAGCTGATAATGAGAGTGATTGGCTGCCTCAAACACCTGCTTCAACCACAATTAGTATTTCCCAAAAAATATTAATAAGCGAAGTTCAAATTGCCGGAGATGAATCTTCTTACGATTTCATTGAGCTTTATAATCCTAATGATAATGACTTAGATATTTCTAATTTTAAACTTAGAAAAAAGACCTCATCAGGAGGCGAATCTTCTGTTCGGGTTTTTCCCGAAGAAAGTATTATTGAAAAGAAAAATTATTTTCTCTGGGCTAATTCAAGTGAAGATTTTCATCTTTCTGTTGGAGCAGATGCTTGGAGTACGGCAACTTTGGCTGAAGATAATAGTATAGCTTTTTTAAGCCCTGAAGAAATAATTATTGATGCCCTGGCCTGGGGAGGCGGTCATACAAATCCTTTTGTTGAAACAGCTCCTTTTCCCGAAAATCCAGATAAAAATCAGAGTTTAGGAAGAAAATGGGATTCAGAAAAAGAAGAATATCAAGATACTGACGATAATTCAGTAGATTTTGAAATTCAAATACCTACTCCAAAGGCAGAAAATCAAAGCTCGCCGCCTTTGCCATCTTATTCCGAAGTTCCCTGGCCAATGTTCCAGCACGACGCCCAGCACACCGGAAGGAGCCCTTTTGTTGGTCCTGGATTTTCTGACAACCTTGAAATTACAGTACTTGTTGAAGGTGATTATTTTGGTCCGATAGCTATTGATTCTTCTGGTATTCTTTATTTTGAAGCGGGAATTAAAGGAAATGAAGGAGTATATGCTTTTTATCCTGATGGTCTTCAAAAGTGGTTTTTCCCAAATCCTACATCTTTATACAATTCTCCTATTATAGGACCTGATGGAGCTATCTATCTTTTAGGTGATAAGAATAAATCAGTCTTAGCTTTAAATCCTGATGGAACACTCAAGTGGGAAAAGGTTTTCAAAGACATAACCCCTTCAGCTCAAGCCGCAATTAAAGATAACAGGATTTATTTCTTAGGAAGCGGAAGTCCCTCAAAGCTAACTGCTCTGGATTTAGACAATGGAAATATAGTCTGGCAATATGAGATACAAGGATATTTGGGAGGTTCTCCAACTATTGCTAAAGACGGAACAATCTATTTTGGCTATAATGATATTCTTTATGCCATTAATTCTGATGGAACAGAGAAATGGCAAAGAAAATTTGAACCAGATTGCGATAAAACTGAATATGGCAGTAGATGCGATTATTCACCTTCAATTGAAGCTATTACTGTTTCTGATGATGGAGCAATATATGTGGTAGTAGGAGGGGAAACGTATAAACATAAAGATGGAATAACAGTACCCTGTCTTCATGCCCTTAGTCCTGATAATCCTTTAAAAGATGAATGGGTTAAAAAATATGTAATAGGAGAAAACTATCCTTGGATTCAAAGTCCTGCAATAGGTCCTAGTGGAAATGTATATTTAGGTAGTTGGACTTCTTATTGGGGAATTGCTCCTGCTCACTCAAGGCTTGTCGCTTTTCGTTCTAACGGTAGTGAAATCTTTGAAAAAGAATTAGGAAATGGCGGCTATGGTCTTTGTTTAGTTGATTCAGAAGAAAATCTTTATGTTTTGAGTATAGGAGGGGGTTCGTCTAAATTACATATATTTAATGAAATAGGCGAACAAAAAATAGTTGATTTTACTTTTCTGAGTGAAAATGGATTTCTCTCACTTGGTGGTCAAAATGATTTATATATTCCCGGAAGAGAAAACTTATATGTTGTAAAACCTTCCGTAGGGGACGGGCCTCTGATTGAGGGCTGTATTGATTCTGAGGCCTTGAATTTGAATTATAATCCAGAAGCTGAAGTTAATGATGATTCTTGTATTATTTCTGAAGTTCAACAAGAAACCGAGGGAGTTGAGGATATAAAGCTTAAGGGTGATACATCTGCCAGTTCAA
>CAZFHD010000040.1:0-3495 GCA_964518455.1 uncultured Candidatus Saccharibacteria bacterium
TCAGACAGGGGCGCAGCCTCGTAGTGAACAAGGTTTTACTACGGGGCAAGATTCTGGCAGCTAGGTTCTTGTTTTGCTATAATTTATTAAAAGTCGAGGTTAAATTAATTTAAAAAGAATGAATTGATAAAATGGCTAAAGCATATAAATACGCCACACCAATTTGCGTTGTCCTTAGCATTCTTGCCTTATTAGGAATCGTCATTGGTATTGTTAAATCAAACCCTCTGATAACAATTATCTTTTTATTACCAACGGTGATTTATGAAGTTTATCGAACGGAGGGAAAATCAACCAAATGGGCCTCCTGGGGTCTGCTTACTGTTTTTATTGCTGAATTTATTTTTATTATTGCTAATATAAGTTTTGACTTGGCAGAATTTTTAGGCAAGACAGAAGAGAGAATTGGTGGTTATAATGTGCCTTTAGGCGATATTAAGGTTGTTGGTCCTGCTATTATAACAATTTTAGCGGTAATATTATTTTTCCGTACTCGTGGTCGTTACACCAGGTGGCTGGCAGTGATTATTTTTATTACCTCCTTTGTTATTTTATACACATTAGATCCAACAGTTTTTAGTAGATTGTTGGGCTTCGGAATTGAAGAGGGGCTGAGGCAAATACGATAATTAAAAAGCTGAAAAGTTTTAAAGGAATCGGTAACTCTGCGAAAAGCATTCTTTCTAGGGGACTGGTATCCCGAGTGTTTTTCTCGGGTTTTTGCTTGACAAACTTGGAGAATGGGCATATACTGAAGTTAGTTATTTACCAATGGGATAAGGACAGAGAAAGGAGAATACCATGATTAGGAAAATGGTTTTGTTGTTGTCTCTGTTGGTATTGTTGGCGTTGGTGCCTTTTGGTGTTGTCGGCTGCGGTCATAGGGGTTCGTATAGAAGAGACTATGACATGTGGGGAAACCGGACAAACTATTACTCTCGGGATTACGCGTTGAGGGAGTTTTTCCGGCCGTCGACGACAAGAAACTATTCAGGACGGTATTCAGATGGTTTTAGACCGAGAATTCATCAATCCAGAGGTTATCAGTCAATGCCTCGTTTACAGAGGCAAGGACCGAATCAGGGGCTAGGGCGGTTTTTTCAGCCGAGTGGCCATCATTCAGGAAGGCAAGGATCAGGAAGGCAAGGATCAGGAAGGCAAGGGCCAGGAAGAAGGCATTGAAAAGTTAGTCTAAACCGCGTTTCTTATTAAAGAATCGCGGTTTTTTTTGTAATTGTATTAACAAGCCCAGTATATCATCTTTGACAATTTTTAATTTGTCGCCAGGGGCGACAGTCAAAGTTGTATTACTGGGCAAGTCATTTAAATCAATTTTGGTTTTCCCATTTTTTGTTATAGTATAGGTAAATAGAGAAAAAAGTCTGTGAAAAAGCTTAAATCTTTTATTATAGTTTCTTTGGTTTTAATAATAGCAATTGGAGTTGCTGATTTTTTAAATTATCCTCAAAAGTATATAGGTAATTTAGAAGCTACAGCTTTGAATCAAATATTTTTTTCAGCTATTGAAGAAGAGGAAGGTGTTGATTTTTCAGAAGATTCTTCTTATAAAATTATTAAAGCTGTTTATCTAACCAGTTGGGCCGCAGGTAGCAATTATTATATTGATTATTTAATTGATTTGGCAGAAACTACAGAAATCAACGCTGTGGTTATTGATATTAAAGATTATTCGGGCCAGGTAGCTTATAACAGCCAGGTACCTGAAGTTGAAGAATACGGAGCAGAATTTATAAAGATTTTAGATATTGAATCCTTAATAGAAAAACTTCATCAAAATGGCATTTATACTATAGCCAGAATAACTGTTTTTCAAGATCCTGTTTTAGCTAGAGCAAGACCTGATTTAGCTATTCACAGTAAATCTAGATTAGCTTTTTTAAGTCGGACCATTCCTTCTCTTTCTTTGAGCTCTCTTTGGTTTGATAGATCAAGATTATTTTGGCTTGATCCTTCGGCAAAAGAGGTTTGGGATTATAATATAGCTATTGCCAAAGAAGCCAGTAAATTAGGTTTTGATGAGATAAACTTTGACTATGTTCGCTTTCCATCTGGAGGCAATCTCTCAGATATGGCTTTCCCTCTTTGGAATAAAGAGAATTCAAAGAGAGAAGTTATTAGAGAATTCTTTTCTTACCTCAGAAAAGAACTTCCAGAAATAAAATTGTCTGTTGATCTTTTTGGATTAGTTGCTATTAATTACGATGATTTGGGCATAGGCCAGGTGATAGAAGATGCTTTTGCTTATTTTGATTTTGTTTGTCCAATGATGTATCCTTCCCATTATGCTTCAGGTTTTTTAGGTTTTCAAAATCCAGCAGAGTATCCTTATCAA
The DNA here is from genome assembly GCA_964518455.1 of uncultured Candidatus Saccharibacteria bacterium. Taxonomy (GTDB): domain Bacteria; phylum Patescibacteriota; class Minisyncoccia; order Minisyncoccales; family GWA2-38-27; genus CAZDXV01. The sequence continues at coordinate 2,354 of CAZFHD010000040.1, forward strand.
GTGGTTAAATATTCTACAGCTAAAGCTTCTGAGAGATTAAAAGCTTATAATAAGGTTTATGATGATGATGTTTATTTGCGTCCTTGGATTCAAGACTTTGATTTAGGAGCTTTTTATACCCCGTCTATGGTCAGAGCTGAGATTGAAGCTGTGAAGGAAGCTGCAGGAGATAATTTTAAAGGTTATATGCTTTGGAATTCTTCTAATTTTTATACCAGACAAGCTCTAAAATAATCTATGTTAGAATCCATTGTTTTAGGTTCAATCCAGGGAATAACAGAATGGCTGCCTATAAGTTCTGAGGGCATGGTTGTTTTGGCTAAAGTTAACTTATTTAGAAGCGACTTGGGCATAACAGATTTAATAGGTTATGCTCTTTTTTTACATTTAGGAACATTCTTTGCGGCTCTAATTTATTTTAGAAAAGAGGTGATAAGTTTGTTGAAAAGCGCCCTTTCTTACAAGAAATCTGATTTAGAAACTAAAAAACAATTGAAGTTTTACTTTTTGGCTACCTTGTTTTCTGCCTTTGCGGGCCTTTTAGTTTTATTGCTGCTTACTGAAATTAAAGAAGGAGTAGATATTACAGGGAAAGGAATAACTTTAATTGTGGGAATTATGCTTTGGATTACAGCGTTTTTTCATCTTAAGAGAAAAAATAAGGGTTTGCGGGGTTTTGCCGATTTAAGGACTAGCGATGGAATGCTTTTAGGGATAGTTCAAGGTTTTTCTATACTTCCCGGCCTTTCCCGTTCCGGGATAACAATTTCCACTTTTCTTTTGAGAAAATTTGATGAAAGCAAAGCTTTGAAAATGAGTTTTATTATGAGCTTACCCGCTGTCTTAGGAGGGAATATTTTATTGAACATGGGAAGATTTTCTTTTAACTTGGAAAATATTTTAGCTTTTCTTTTTTCTTTTCTTTTAGGTCTTTTAACTATTCACCTTCTTTTGAAAATAGCCAAAAAGCTAAACTTTGGCCTTTTTGTTTGTTTTTTCGGCTTGCTAATAGCAATTTCACTTTTTCTTTAATATATGTCAGATATTGATTTTTCTAAGATTTATTCTTTTTCTAAACTTACCCTTTTTGAGAAATGTCCTCAGTGGTATTATTTTAATTATTTAGATCCTCTTATTTCTCC
>CAZFHD010000040.1:3595-4942 GCA_964518455.1 uncultured Candidatus Saccharibacteria bacterium
AAACCCTTGAATAAAAATTTTTCTATTTCTGGTAAATTTGATAGAATTGATAAACTTGAAGACGGAAGCTTGAGAATTGTTGATTTTAAAACTGGTAAAGAAAATCAAAATTATTTCCAACTTGAATTTTATAAGCTTTTAGCCGAGCTTAATTTTAAATCTAAAGTTAAAAAAGTTAGTTTTTTGTATTTAGCTAACAAGAAAGTAGAAGAAATAGATGTTTCAAAAGTTAGCAATGATAAGTTAAAAAGGAGGGTTTTAAATAAGATAAAAAAGATTAGAGAGACCAAAGAATTTGATCCTAACCCTAATAAATTGTGTTATCATTGTGATTTTAAAGAAATATGTCCCGTGTACAATAAAAGGTCGTAAATTTTAAAAATTTTAAATCTGGAGACCTAGGCCTTCGTTGAGAAATTATGGATGAAAAAATTCCAAAAGAAAATATATTTAATGCGCCAAACTTTATTACCTTTTCTAGGATAATAATTTCTTTTGTAGTCCTTTATTTTATCTTTGGAGGTTTTAATATTTTCTATATCATTTTAGCTTTTGTAATAGGAATGCTTACCGATGCGGCTGATGGCCAGATAGCTAGGAGGTTTAAACTTACTACGGAATTTGGAAGAAAGTTTGATATGGTAGCGGATAGATTTTTACTGCTTACAACGGTTTTAGCCATTTTGATTAAATTTGGAGCTCAGGAAGTGATAAGTAGGGGGCAAGTATCTCAGATTTTTCTTGTTATTTCCAGAGAAATAATAAATCTTCCTTTTTTAGTAATGATATTTATGTTTTTTGGCAAGAAAATTCCTATTCCCCAAGTAAGGTTTATAGGTAAGACCACTACGGTTATGCAGGCCATAGCTCTCCCTTTGATTTTATTGGATATAACTTATGGCACCTATAATATTTCTTTATATTTTGCTGTAGCTACCGGTATTATTGGAGCTATTTCCGCTCTTTATTATATTAGGGATACGAAAAATCTAACTTCTTAAATTATGGCTAAAAAAATCGTTAAAGTTAAAAATGTAGAAATTGGAAAAGGTTTCTCTGTTATTGGAGGTCCCTGCGCCATAGAATCAGAAGAGCAGCTTTTAAAGACAGCGGAAGCCATTAAAGATAATATTGATATTTTAAGAAGTGGAGCTTTTAAGCCAAGAAGCAGGCCTGAAAGTTTTCAGGGTTTGGGGAAAAAAGGTTTGGAAATTTTGAAGAAAGTCGGAGACAAAATAGAAAAACCCACGGTTACGGAAGTAATAGACCCAAGGAATGTAGAGCTGGTTGGTTCTTTTTCTGATATGTTTCAAATCGGGGCTAGAAGTATGCAGAATTTTTCCTTAT
>CAZFHD010000041.1:0-4691 GCA_964518455.1 uncultured Candidatus Saccharibacteria bacterium
CGGCGGGTAAAGCCCGCAAAGACAGCGAAGGCTGGACCTACTTTAATTTCAACGTTGCCAAAACTTCAGCTTCTCCCACCAATCCTTTTTATCCTGTTCTTCTGCTTCTTTTTCTTCTTTTTCTTTTGTAATAACTATCATATCCTCATTAGGTTTTTTAAAACCTAATTCCTCTCTAGCTTTTCTTTCTATAAACTCTTCACTTCCAGCTTTTAAAATCTCTCCTTCTAATTGAATTTTCTTTCCTTCTAAAAGTAAGCTCAGCTCTCTTTTTACTTATCTTTAAATTAGTAACTGCTAAAAAACCTATTACTAAAAGAAAAAAGAGAATAAAAAAGATTAAAAAAACAGGAGAACTCAGAGACTTTTTATTTTTCTTAAATTTTGCTATCATTGAATAAACATGTAAGCTTACTAAGCTTGAAATTATGAAAACTCAAAAAATATTCAAAATAATCTGGATTGTCTTAATATCTCTCGTGGTTATAAGTATGTTTTCCTTTCTTATCGCTCCTCTATTCTAGGAAAATTTACCTAGTTTTTCAACTACCCACGGAAAACTTTCAAAAATACCTGGGAAGGAATTCTAACCTTCCCTTTTTCTTTTAATTCTTTTTTTCCTTTCTTCTGTATTTCCAATAACTTTCTTTTTCTGGAAAAGTCGCCCCCATATAAAGGAGCTGTAACATCTTTTCTCCTAGCCCTTATGGTCTCTCTAGCTATAATCTTGCCCCTAATAACTGCTTGCAAAGCCACAGAAAATTGCTGAGCTGGAAGATGTTCTTTCAATTTTTTAACTAAATTTTTTCCCTCAATAAAAGCTTTATGAGATGGAACAATCTTGGAAAAAGCTTCTTCTTTTCTCCCCGCAATCAAAATCTCCATTTTAATCAGATCTGCTTCTTTATAACCTAAAAGCTTATAATTCATAGAAGCAAAACCTTCGGTAGCGCTCTTTATCCTATCATAAAGATTAGAGATTATTTCTCTCAAGGGAGTTTCATAGATAACAATTGCTTTTTCCGCTCCCAGATACCTGGTCTCAAGATAACTTCCATCTAAGCTGTTAGCTATTTCCAGAACCTGTCCTATAAATCTGACAGGAGTAATTATTTCCAAAGAAAACCAGGGCTCTTTTGCTTTCTCAATTTTTGAAGGATCCGGCCAGTCGTTAGCAGAAAAGATTTCTTTCTCTTCTCCTTTCTCATTTATTACTTTATAGACCACAGAAGGTGAAGAAATCACCAAGTTTAAAGAAAATTCTCTTTTTAGGCGTTCTATAATAATCTCTGCGTGCAAGGTTCCTAAAAAACCGCAGCGAAAACCTCTGCCTAATGCCTCCTTTGTTTCAGGCTCAAAAACCAAAGAAGGATCATTCAATTGTAATTTTCCTAAGGCCTCCTTCAATAAATCAAACTCATCGGGATTTTCAGGATATAAGCTGCTAAAAACCATAGGTTTGGGCTCTTTATAGCCGGGCAAGGGTTCAACATTTGACATACTTGCCCCGTTAGATAACTTTGTATCTAACGGGGTAAAACTTTTGACTTTTAATTTTATTATCGTATCCCCCACTCTTCTTTTACCTGTTTCCTTGATTCCAGTAGCGATATATCCTATTTCTCCTGCAGAAAGTTTTTTCTGGGGGGAAAACTCTGGAACAAAGAATCCCAATTCTTTAACTTCTCCTTTATTTTCTGTTTGAAAAAACTTTATCTTTTCACCCTCTTCAATCTGGCCGTCTACAACTTTAACATAAGCTATAATTCCTTTATAAAGATCATATTTTGAATCAAAAACCAATGCTCTAAAAGGTTTGTCTGTATTTCTCCCGGCCGAAGGAACCTTTTTAATAACAGATTCTAAAACCTGCTTTATATTAATTCCCTCTCTGGCTGAAATCTTTATCACCTCGTCTTCTGAAATCCCTAAAAGATCAGCTAATTCTTTGCTGGTTTCTTCAACTTCGGCCTGAGGAAGATCAATCTTGTTAACCACAGGAATCAAAACAATGCCTTGATTCTGGGCTAATTCCAAATTAGCCAAAGTTTGAGCTTGGACACCTTTGCTGGCATCAACTAAAAGAAGAGCCCCTTCAACTGCTGCCAAAGACCGGGAAACTTCATAAGAAAAATCAACATGGCCCGGAGTATCAACCAAGTTTAAGTAATAGGTGTTGAATTTTGAGTGCTGGGTGTTGGGCGCTGGAAATTGAAACTTCAACCGAACAGGCTGGAGTTTAATAGTTATCCCCCTTTCTCTTTCCAAATCCATAGAATCTAAATACTGGGGCCTCATTTTTTGGGAAGAAACACTTCCAGCCAATTCTAAAAAACGGTCCGCCAGAGTGGACTTTCCAGCATCAATATGAGAAATAATACAAAAACTTTTAATCTTTCCTGAATCCATTAAAAAGAAACTGTCTTATAAGAAAAGACCTAAGGTTTGTAACTTCCGGAGATCTTAGAATTAAAGCTAAAACCAAATAAATTAAAACTCCAATTAATCCTGTAACTAAGGTCTGAACAAAAACTCCCCAAAAAGTATTCATCTCAACAAAGGAACCTGAGAAAGAACGGATAAAATAGGAAACAATACCCATTAGAACAGCGGCAATTAATATTTTAGAAAAAGATTTTAAAATCCCACCAACTCTAAAATCTTCAATCTTTTTATAAAGAAAGAAAAACAATAAAACCATTTGAATACTGACAGCTAAAGAAAGGGCTAAAGGAAGACCTATTACAGTTATATTTTCTATTCCCTCCAAACGCAAAAACTTGACAAAAAACTGATGAAAGGCACCGGAATTACCTAAAAAAGAAACAAAAGAAAAACTGAATAAAACATTTAAAAGCATAGAAGTTATCCCTATAAGAACAGGGGTTTTAGTGTCCTGCAAAGCAAAGAAAGCCCTAGTTAATATTGGATTTAAGCTTCCTCCAAAAATTCCCAAACAGAAAATACCCAAACTAGCAGCTGTCAGACGAGTCTCCCACCAACCAAACTCTCCTGTTCCTAAAATTAACCTCACTATTTGAGCGCGCAATAAAAACATTAAAAAGATAACTGGGATTATCAAAAAAAGAATCTGGCGAAAAGAAGAAGAAAAGTTTTCTAAGAACTTTTTCTTTTGGCCGTTAGCCCAAAATCGAGAAAAAGCCGGAAAAGAAGAAACAGCAAAAGATATACCTATAAGGCCTATGGGAAAATAATGGAGATTATTAGAAAAATTAAAAATAGTAATACTTCCCACAGCTAAAGTAGACGCTATAGCTGTAATTACAATCAAGTTAATATGATAAGCTGCTGTTCCAATAGTCCTGGGAATCATCAATTTAAAAAGCTTTAACAGTCCCGGAAACTTAAAATTCAAAACAGCTCTATATTTAAATCCTGTATTAACTGCAGCTGGAATTTGAATTAACAAATGAAGAAAAGCTCCCAAAATCACACCGTAAACTAAACCATAAACTCCAAAAATAGGAGCTAAAAACAAAATCCCAGCTATAATCCCCAAGTTATACAAAATAGGAGCCAAAGAATAAGCTAAAAATCTGTTAAAGTAATGTAAAACACCAGAAAAAATAGAAGAAAGCCCAAAAAGAATAGGACTTAAAAACATTATCCTGGTTAAAGTAATAGTTAAATCCCTATTTTCAGGCGAAAAACCGGGGATTATAAACTTTATTAAATAAGGTGTGAGTAAAATTAAGACGCCACAAACTACAATTAATAAAACTAAAAAAGAATTTAAAACATTGCTGGTAAACTCTAAAGCTTTATCTGACCAGCCATCATCTTCCTTCTTTTGAAAGTATTCTGAAAAAACAGGAAGGAAAGCTGCTGTGATTCCACCGACAATTAAAATACCGTAAACAAAGTCTGGAATCCTAAAAGCTGCAAAATAAATATCAAGTTCCTCCCCTGCTCCAAAATGACCGGCCAATAATCTATCTCTAACTAACCCTAAAACACGGCTAACCAAAGTAGATGCAGCCAATAGAAAAGCGGCAAAGGTAATTGTCTTAGCTTGAGACTTAAAGATACATTTTAACATCTTAATCTCTCATTCTATATTAAATTCCAAAATAACTCAAAGGGTTGACAAAACCTCATAATTTGCTACAATAAAAGTGTTCCAGTAAGACGAGTGATCGCTAAGTGTCTTTACGGCACTTGGAGGAAAGTCCGAACACTCATTGCTCACAAGAGCTCTAAACAGAAGCAGCTGATAAAGGCTGCCGCCCATCAGGGTAGAGGTGCGAACAGAGACGTGTTAGATAGAAACATCTAGCAATTCCCTCAGGGAATAGTCTTGCAGTAATACAAGAAGTGAAACGGCTAAATCCTTTCCGGGTGCAAGAACAAACCAAAAAAACGAGAAACGACTCATTTTTTTGGAAAAAGTAGTTCGCTTAGATAGATGATCACTGCGTCTCGCCGAAACTTCAGCGAAGACGGACATAAAACCCGCCTACGCTCTACGAGCTACGGCGAGGCAAGACAGAATTCGGCTTACAGTCTTACTGGGATATTAAAAAACTGCGTGAGAAACGCAGTTTTTTAATTTAAACAAAGCTCAAAAAAAGCTTTAGAGTGCGGGATCCGAACCCCTTTAAAAAAGCTTTAAGGGCTTTTTCTTCTCTTTCAAAGCTCTATTAGCCAAACTGTCAGCTTCTTTATTTTTC
>CAZFHD010000042.1:0-4587 GCA_964518455.1 uncultured Candidatus Saccharibacteria bacterium
ATCATCAAAACGAACATAGGAACCATCAAACCTCCTAAGAGCTTTCTTTTGTCTTACTACAACAGCTTTAACTACCTCATGTTTCTTAACAGGTTTTCTGGGGACAGCTTCTTTCACAGATCCCACAATCACATCTCCAATTCTAGCATATCTTCTTTTACTGCCGCCTAAAACCCGGATACATTTAATTATCTTTGCCCCTGAATTATCTGCAACTTTTAAAACTGTACCTGCTTGAATCATAAGTTTCTAAACTTTCTTTATCACCTTCCACTTCTTATCTTTGCTTATTGGCCGACATTCTTCAATAATAACCTTGTCTCCAACTTTATACTCGTCTTTCTCATCATGAGCTTTAAACTTTTTGTGGACTTTAAATCTCTTCTTGTACTTTGGATGCTGTTTTATCCTTTCCACTTCTACCACAACTGTTTTTTGCATTTTATCTGATACAACTTCTCCTTTTAATTTCTTTTTAGCCATATAACTGTTAGTATTCTAGCTATATTTTTCTTAGTAGCCTTAATCTCATGAATATTTTTTATTTTTCCAGAAGATAAATCAAACCTTAGTTGTCTTAATCTCTCTTTTTCTCTCTGAAGCTCTCTTTGGAGTTCTTTTTGACCTTTTTGACGTAATTCTGCAGCTCTCATAGATTAACGTTTAATAAACTTAGTTTTAACGGGTAGCTTATCCGAAGCTGTTCTAAAAGCTTTTCTTGCCTCCTCTTCTGGAATTCCTTCTAATTCAAAAATAATCCTGCCGGGCTTTATAGGATAAACATAATGATCAACAGCTCCTTTGCCACCCCCCATAGGTACTTCTGTCCCTTTTCTAGTCACAGATTTATCAGGAAAAATTCTAATCCAAAGCTTACCACCTTTTCTTAAATATCTGATGATAGCTCTCCTGGCAGCTTCGATCTGACGAGAGGTAATCCATTTTGGCTGCATAGCTTTTAGTCCAAAGCTACCAAAAACAAGCTCCGTTGCGCTTTTAGCTTTTCCTCTGGAACGACCTTTATGCTGCTTTCTGTATTTTACTTTTTTGGGCATTAAAATAGCCATGTTCGTGTAACCAATATTAGTCAAATTGTTCTCCTTTATATATCCAAACTTTTACTCCAATTACACCGTAAGCACAGTAAGCTTCTGCTTTAGCATAATCTATAACAGCCCTTATAGTCTGACGAGGAAGCCTCCCTGCAGAAATCCACTCCCTTCTGGCAATCTCAACACCATTCAACCTACCGGAAATTTCTATTCTAGTCCCTTTAACCTCCTTGGCGACTGATAATTTAGACAGAGCTTGCTTCATCACCCTTCTATAATGAACTCTTCTCTCTATTTGCTGAGCTATCCATTGAGCAGATAGAGAAGCTGAAGTCCAAGGATTTTTAATCTCCCTTATCTCAATTCTTAACTCTTTTTCCTCTTGTCCTTTCTTTTTAGAAAATGAAGCTTTTTTTGAAAAAGTTACTTCCCGACTGCTCTTTGAATCTTTTTCAATATAGAAAGGAGCGGTTATCTTTTTCAAAACCTTATTCTCTAATTCTTTCTTCAATTTTTCTACACCTTCTCCCCCTCTTCCAATAATCAAACCCGGCCTAGGACTGGAAATAATCACGTTAATTTTAGCAGGAGTTCTTTCAATCTCAACCTTTTCTACTCCAGTATTCTTAAGTTTCTTTTTCAAAAACTCTCTAATTCTAAAATCTTCCTCCAGATAAATTGCAGGATTTTTATAATATCCTCTAGTATCCCAATCCTCTATTCTTCTTATCCTAAATAATTTTGGATTAACTTTATGAGCCATAATAATTTTAGAAGGCTTTTCTTCTGAATATATTCCTAATTCCTTTGGGCCTACCCTCAAGCTTGGTTTTCTTTTTGGTTTTTGTTTTGAAGTCTCGCTTTTCTTTTTCTGAAAGCTTTTCGGTTGGTCTTTCTTTTACTCTTTTTACTTCAGGTTTTCCTTTTTTTACCCTGTTAGATAATTTCGCCTTTGGCGAAATTTCCCCTTTGGGGGATTTAAAGGGGTGAATTTTCTTTTTCTTCTTTTCAGATTTAATTTCATTCAAAACTAAACTGATATGAGAGGATTTCTTCTGAATCGGGTCTGCTCGCCCTCTTGCTCTAGCTCTCCATCTTTTATATTTTGGTCCTTCATCTACTCTCATCTCAGAAATATACAAATTATTAGAATCCAACTGAAAATTATTTGTAGCGTTAGCTATAGCTGAGTTTAAAAGTTTTAAAATAGGTTGAGCTGATTTTTTAACAGTAAAACTCAAAATATCTTGAGCTTCCTCAATCTTCTTTCCTCTTACTAAATCAGCTACTAATCTTACTTTTCTGGGAGCTATCCTCAAAAAATTTAACTTAGCTTTAACTTCCATAATTTATTCTTCTTTGATCTCAGTTCGTCCAGCTTGAGCTTTAGACTGTACTTGCTTTTGTTCCAGTTCTCTCTGAATTCTTCCACCATGGCGAACAAACTTAGTTGTTGCTGAAAATTCACCAAGCTTATGCCCTACCATATCTTCCGTAACCTTAACTGGAATATGTTCTTTTCCATTATGAACACCAAAAGTAAAACCTACCATTTCCGGAACAATGGTACAATCTCTAGCCCAAGTTTTAATAACCGTATCTTTGGGCTTCACTCTTTTCATCTTTTTCAATAAATTTTCGTTGATATATGGACCTTTTTTAAGTGATCTTGCCATAAAAATAAACCGTTATTTCTTTCTCCTTTTAATAATTAATTTATCTGTCCATTTTTTCTTTCTTGTTTTCACCCCTCTGGCAGGTTTACCCCAGGGAGTTTTAGGAAACTTTAAACCAATGGGAGCCTTTCCTTCTCCTCCACCATGAGGATGATCAACCGGATTCATAGCAGATCCTCTTACTGTAGGTCTTTTCCTTCTATGGCGGCTTTCCCCTGCTTTACCCAACTGGACATATCTCCATTCGGGATTGGAAACCGCTCCTATAGTAGCATAACTTTCAGCTAAAACTTTTCTTATCTCAGTTGAAGGCATCTCCAAGTTAACATATTTCTCTTCTAAAGCTAAAACTTTAGCAGTAGAACCTGCAGACCTTACTATTTTCCCTCCTCTGCCAGGCTCTAACTCTACATTATAGACCATAGTTCCTACAGGAATATTCTTTAATTTCATTCTGTTTCCTCTTTTAATTTCTGTTTTTTCCGAACAAATAATTTTATCCCCTGCTTTTAAACCATAGGGCGCTAATCTATAGCGCTTTTCTTTATTTTCATACTGTAATAAAGCTAAAAAAGCTGTTCTGTTGGGATCATACTCTAAAGCTAAAACTTCAGCTGGGATATTTTTCTTTTCCTGACCAAAATCAACCAATCTATACTTTCTTTTAGCTCCACCTCCTCGATGGCGGACAGTAATCCTACCCGACTTCCCTCTTCCTGCTTTTCTTTTCAAAACCAAAAGCAACCTCTTTTCAGGCTTTTTTTTGGTTAATATCTTAGTCGGCGATTGTTTTGTTTTTCTCATGACACTTTTGCAAAACAAAAGAAATTATCTTGGTAATATCTCTATCTTCTGCCCCTTTTTAGCTTTAACAATAGCTTTTTTATAACCCTTTCTCCATCCTTCCTGCCTTCCCAATTTTCTTTTCTTCTTTGGAACATTAATAATTCTAACACTCTCTATATCTACATTATAACTTCCTTCAATTGCTCTTTTAATATCATTTTTATTAGCTCTTTTAGAAACTTTAAAAACATATTTATTTTCCTGAGAGAGATCGGTAGCTTTTTCTGTAACATGAGGAGATTGAAGAACAAGGACTTCTGCGCCCGAAACCCTTTTTTTGGAAGGCTTTTGAGAGGGTTCTTTAATCTCTTTTTTCTTCGGAGATACTTTCTTTTCAATTTTTGCTTTCTTTACCCTGTTAAATTGCTCCGCACCAGCTTCGCTGGATTTAACAGGATCAATTCTCTTTTTTAAAAAGTCAAATAAACTCATTTCTTTAAAAAGGTTTCTTTTATAACATTAATACTCTCTTTTGGCATCAACAAATACTTAAAAGAAAGAATATCTAAAGCATTTAAGTTTTTGGCTGGAACAATTCCAACTTTGGGAATATTCCTAGCTGCTCTATAGATAACTTCATTTTTCCCCGGCGTAACAATCAAAATAGAACCTTTGTCTGGAATCAATTTATCCAAGATCTCTTTCATTAATTTTGTTCTGGGTTTCTCTAATCCCAACTTATCTAAAATTATAATCTCTTTATCTTCGGCTTTAGCAGATAATATTCCTAACAAAGCCTTCCTTTTCATTTTTTTGGGAATCTTTTTTTTAAACTTTTTTTCTTTTGAAGGACCAAAAGTTACACCTCCTCCCCGCCAAATAGGAGAACGGATAGAACCGTGTCTTGCCCGCCCTGTTCCTTTTTGACGCCAGGGTTTTTTGCCGCCACCTCTTACCTCATCTCTTTCTTTTACAACCGCTATCTTTTGCCTTCTATTGGATAATAAAACTGAGACTGCCTGATTTATCAAATCGGGATTAACCGGAACCTCAAATATCTCTTTTGGTAATAA
>CAZFHD010000043.1:0-4435 GCA_964518455.1 uncultured Candidatus Saccharibacteria bacterium
ATTTTAAACTTATATTTAATCTTAGAAAAAACCCGACTTCGCTTCTTCTCGATAAACCCAGTATATCATCTTTGACAATTTTTAATTTGTCGCCAGGGGCGACGGCCAAAGTTGTATTACTGGGTTAGAGTAATAGTAGCATATCCAGAAAAATAGTCAATAGCTACCATAGTAATTATTCGCCCAATGGAAGTAATAAAGCTCCGAAAACAGAATTTTAAAATTAAGACCCCTATTCGCCCTACGGGCTCACCGCGCCCTAACCCTATGATTTAAAAATTTGTTTTCTTCGCTTTTTAGAACTGAAGTTTCAGATGAGTGAGTAATTACCTGCCATACTATCTACCATATTTTGGCCAGCAACATCTTTTATATTTTTTGCCAGATCCACAAGGGCAAGGATCATTTCGTCCAACTTTTTTCTTTTTTGAAGGTTTTGTACTTCTAATACTTTGTTCTTGCATCTGAGATTTAAAAGTTGGAGGTTGTAACTCAGCTTTTAAAATATTTCGGCCAATCGTAGTCTCAATTATCTCTAGAAATTCCCTAAACATTTTATGTCCCTCTTTTTTATATTCCACCAAAGGATCTTGCTGACCATAAGCTCTAAGACTAACAGAATCTCTTAAACGATCCATATTTTCTAAATGCTCTAACCAAAGAGTATCTAAAACCTTGAGGTAAACAAGCTTTTCAATTCTTCTCATGTTTTTCTCTCCTGCTTCTTTTTCTTTTTTCCCATAATCTTCTTCTGTAAAACCTGCTTTCTTTACCATCTCTAATATATCTTTCTTTAATTTACCTTTTTGAGCTTTTTCCAATACCTCCTGCCTTTTTTTATAAAAGACCTCTCTGTGCTTATTCATTACATCATCATATTCTAAAATATGTTTTCTGGCATCAAAGTTTAAACCTTCTACTTTTGCCTGAGAAGATTCAATGGCCCTTGAAATCATCTTAGCTTCAATCGGCTGATCCTCTGGAATCTTTAAAGTTTCTAATAAGGATTTGATTCTATCTCCTCCAAAAACTCTCATTAAATCATCCTCCAAAGAAACAAAGAACTGGGAAGATCCGGGATCTCCCTGTCTGCCGGCTCTCCCTCTTAATTGATTATCAATCCTCCTTGCTTCATGCCTTTCCGTTCCTATAATATGAAGACCTCCTAATTTTATGACTTTTTCTTGTTCTTCTTTGTCCGGAGGATTACCTCCTAAAATAATATCCACTCCCCTGCCTGCCATATTAGTAGCTATGGTAACAGTTCCCAACCTTCCTGTCTGGGCTATAATTTCACCTTCTTTTTCGTGATGCTTGGCATTTAAAATCTGATGAGGAATACCTTCTCTTTCCAATAATTTCCCCAAACGCTCGTTATTCTCAATGGAAACCGTACCTACTAAAAGAGGCCGGCCTTTTTGATGCCTTTTCTTTATCTCTTCAACCACAGCTTTAAACTTTGCATCCAAGTTCTTGTAAATCCTATCCGATAAGTTCTCTCTTATCAGAGGTCTGTTGGTAGGAACTATTATCACTTCCAAGTTATAAACTTTATCAAACTCTTCAGCCGAAGTTGCAGCCGTGCCTGTCATTCCAGATAATTTATCATACATCCTAAAGAAGTTTTGAAAAGTAACAGTAGCAAAAGTCTTTGATTCTTTTTGGACCTGAAGCCCTTCTTTAGCTTCTACTGCTTGATGAAGTCCACCTGACCATCTTCTGCCGGGCATCAATCTTCCTGTAAATTCATCAACTATAATAACTTTACCTTCTTTAACTACGTAATTTTGATCTCTGACAAAATAGGTTTTAGCTTTTAAAGCAGATTCCAGCTGGTGAGTGGCCGTGATATCATTTTCTGCCCAGGGGTCAGAATCTAACATTCCCACTATTTTTTCCTGTCCCTTCTCTGTAATAACTACAGATTTTGTCTGTTCATCTAAAGTATAATCTTCTTCTAGCTTTAATTTCTGAACCATTTTAGTAAACTGATAATATTTCTCCGTAGATTCCTCTGAAGGCCCTGAAATTATCAAAGGAGTCCTGGCCTCATCTATTAAAATAGAATCAATTTCATCAATAATAGCGTAACGATATCCTCTTTGAACCTGATTCTCTAAATCATAAGCCATATTATCCCTCAAGTAATCAAAACCAAATTCATTGTTGGTACCGTAAGTAATATCAGCAGAATAAGCTTCTTTACGAGAAACAGGCTTTAAATAATCCTCTATAATTTTAAAGCTCCCCAGCTCATCTCTTGTTTCGTCTTCTTGTTCTGTGGGCTTTTTATATTCTGGATCATATAAAAAAGCTGAATCGTGAGTAATACAAGCTACAGAAAGCCCTAACAAATGATAAATTTGGCCCATCCAGATAGTGTCTCTTCTGGCTAAATAATCATTGACTGTTATTAAATGAGCGCCTTTTTCCTCTAAAGCATTCAAATACAAAGGCAGAGTAGCAGCTAAAGTTTTACCCTCACCTGTTTTCATCTCAGCTATCTTTCCCTGATGCAAGACAATTCCACCAATTAGCTGAACATCATAATGTCTCTGCTTCAAGGTTCTCTTAGAGGCTTCTCTGACTAAAGCAAAAGCCTCTGGTATTAGATTATCCAGAGCCTCACCCTTTTTTAACCTCCTCTTGAATTCAGAAGTCTTCTCTTTCAAATTTTCGTTTGAAAGTTTCTCAATTTCTGGCTCAAGAGAATTAATCTTTTCAATTATAGGTTGAAGGCGCTTTAAATATTTCTCGTTAGCGTCTCCAAACATCTTTTTAAAAATTGACATGCTCTTCATTATATTAAGATATAGTTATCTTGTAAACAGTAAAACGATAAATAAATAAAAAACAAAACTGCCCCTTCAACTTCTTGGGGCATTTTTTTATTTAATCTGTTTTTAAAACTAATTTCCTTCTAACCTGTCTCTTCCTCCTTTTCTTTTTCTAAATCTTGCAAAAGGAGAAAGATTAATTAATTTCTTTAAAAATCTTCTTCTTCTTTTATCTATAGCTTCGGCTTTACCTTTGTATTTTTTTAATTCTCTCTGCAATTCATCTTTTACGTCTGTAATAGATGTCCTCAAATCTTCAGATTCTGATTCAGCTCTCAATCTTTCCCCCGGAAGATACAATTGAGCCTCGGCTCTGAAAACTTGACCTTTTTTATGATGAAAAGTAGTTCTTCCTATCTCTACCCAAACTTCAACAGAAGCTTTGCCTTTTATTGCTTTTGCCTCCTCCCCAGGGTAATTTATAAACTTATTTAGTTCTCCTATCTTTTCTTCCGCATATTCCCTTATATCATCTGCCAATTCCATATTCTTTGTAGTAATATGTATCCTCATCTCCTTTCTATAATAGCAAATATGTCTTTAAAAAACAATCTCGCCTATAAGGCGAGACTGTTTAAATTCTAAACTATTTCTTTTTCTTTTTTTTCTTCTTTTTAGCTTTCTTCTTGGCCATTTTTCTAGCTCAAAAGAGCATTACTTTAACTTTTATAATAGTAGACCGAGCTATTAACAAAAGCTTTACTTTATTTTCTCACTTCAACCCCTTTTGTCAATTGTTAATAATCTGAATTTCCTCTTCTAATTCTATATTAAACTTCTCTTTGACTTTTTCTTTGGCAAGTTTTATCAATTCTTCTACGTCCTTTGCCTTGGCCCGGCCTAAATTAATAATAAAGTTAGCGTGTTTTTCAGATATTTGAGCATCTCCTATTTTTTTACCCTTCAAGCCCGCAGCCTCTATCACCTGGCCCGCGCTTTTGCCTGAAGGGTTTTTAAAAATAGAACCAGCGGAAAAATCTAAAGGAATTCTTTCTCTTCTGGTATTTAAAATGTCTTCTCTCTTTTTGATTAATTCTTTCTTTTCTCCTTCTTCTAATTCTAAAACAACTTCCAAAATTAGAGCTCTTTTTATTCCTTTAAGTTTTGAATATCTATAATCAAAATCAAACCAATCTCTTTTCTTTCTTGCTATTTCTCCTGTTGGCATTAAAATCTCTGCTTCTTTTAGAAAATCTCCTATATTCCAACCACCTTTAGACCAGCCAGCATTACCATAAACTGCGCCTCCTATGGTGCCCGGAATACCGCTCCCTTTTTCTATTCCTGAAAGGCCCGAATTAACAGCAGTTTCCACTACTTTATCTAAAACTGCTCCAGATTCAGCTATAATTTCCCTTCCTTTAACTTCAATTTTCCTAGTCTCATTTTTTATTACCAAACCGTCAAATCCATTATCTCCTACTAAAATATTACTTCCGGATCCTAAAATAAGCAAAGAAAGATTAAACTCTCCCGCTGCCAAAACAGCCTTTGCCAACTCTTTTTTATTTTCGGCCCTAAAAAAATAACGAGCAGGACCTCCAATTCTAAAAGTAGTATGTTCCGCTAAAGAAACATCTTCTTTAATTTTAGGTAAT
>CAZFHD010000044.1:0-2361 GCA_964518455.1 uncultured Candidatus Saccharibacteria bacterium
GTGTTCTTCTTTTTCTAAGTTTCTAAAAGTAGCTCTTTGTTCATCAAAGTATAGTTCTGCTTTGCCTATAGGGCCGTTTCTGTGCTTGGCAATGATTATGTCTGCAATATTCTTTCTAGAGGTATCTTCTCTATACCTATCTTCTCTATAGATAAATAAAACCACATCGCTATCCTGCTCCAACGAGCCTGATTCACGAAGGTCTGCTAATCTTGGAATTTGAGGGGTTCTATGTTCTACAGAACGAGATAACTGGGAAAGAGCAAGAACTGGAACATTAAGTTCTCGGGCAAGTCCTTTTAAGGCGCGAGATATTTCTGTAACTTGCTGAACGATGCTAAATGTTGGATTTCTCGGCTCCATTAACTGTAAATAATCAATTACGATTAGTCCTAAACCGTGCTGAGCTTGTAATCTTCTTGCCATAGCTCTCATTTGAAGAACATTTGTTGAGGGCGCGTCATCTATATAGATAGGAGCTTCGGATAGAATTCCCATTGAATTTTGAATTCTTGAAAAATCGTTTTCTTCACCATCGCTGGAAAGTCGGCCAGTCCTTAATTTCCAAAGGTCAACATTAGAAAGGCTGGCTATTAGTCTATCCACGACTTGGTCTTTTGACATTTCCAAGCTGAAAAAGCCCACAGGAACCTTTTTATTAGTTGCAACATTAGCTGCAATATTTAAAGCTAAGCTGGTTTTTCCCATAGAAGGTCTGGAGGCTAAAATTATTAAGTCAGATTTTTGGAGGCCGGCTAACATATTATCTAAGGAGTTAAATCCTGTAGGAAGTCCTCTTATTTCTCCTTTATGTTTAGATAGCTTATCAATTCTTTCAAAAGCTTCTTCTAAAGCTGTTTTAACCAGGATAAATCTTTGAGTTAAACTTTGTTGAGCAATACTGAATATTTTTTGTTCTGCTTTATCTAAAAGAATATCAATATCTTCGTCTTCGCTGTATCCCAAAGAGTTGATTTCCTGGCTTGATTCAATTAAATCTCTTAGAATTCTTTTTCTCTGGACGGTTTTAGCATAGCTTACTATATGAGCTGCCGTGGGAACTTTATTGATGAGTTCTGTTAGATAGCCGTTTCCTCCTATCTCTTTTAAAATCTTTTTCTCTTTTAATTTATTAGTGAGAGATAAGAGATCTATAGCTTCTCCTTTTTCAAAGAGTTCAACTATTGCTTTATATATTTGTTGATGATTTTTTTTGTAAAAATCTTTTGATCTTAAAAAATCTGCCACCTTGGTAATAGCGTTTTTATCCAATATTAAACAGCCTAAAACTGATTGTTCTGTTTCAATATTTTGAGGAGGTAATTGCCTAGCTAGTTTAGATGATTGTCTTTTGTCTGCCATCAATTTCTTTATAGCAAGAATAGAAAAGAAAGGCAATATCTCTTGACATAGAATTTATATTATGCTATAATAGAAATAGAATAAAGTAGTTCTTTGTCAGTCTTAAAAAGCCAAGAACCAGAACCAGAGAGGAGGAGTAAAATGAGGTACGTCACGATGGTGTTGATTGTTGTCCTCGGGGTTGTCCTTTGCGGGTTTGGATCCGGTTGTTCGGATATGATGGAGAACCCGTGGAAAACCGAACCCCAGAACCAGGAACAGAAGCAGGAAGTCAGTCCCTCGGGAATTACCCTCTTGATAGACGATAATGGGGTTGTGCTCGAGGGCGTCGTCAAGATCAAGCAGGAAGTTCCTTCTTCAAGGGAACTTGAGGGAGGGGCCGTGGTGGAAGTGCCGGAAGGCACGACCGCTACCACGAGGGCGCCGATATCAATCAGGTATGAGTTCAAGAAAGAAGAACCTGATAAGCCGGAGCCGATCTCTGCTTCTCCCCCGGCGCCTGCTTCTGCGCCTGTGCCTGCTGCATCTGTACCCGTACCCGTACCTGCTGCACCTGCACCCGTACCTGTGCCTGCTGCATCTGTACCCGTACCTGTTCCTGCTTCAACCATCTCAATACCAAGGCAGGGGCAGAGCTTGAGTAACGGATCATCTGATCCTGTTCCTCAGGCAGCGGTTCAGGCTTCTACGGAACACAATTACTACGTGGTCAACAGCAATAATCAAAAGATTATTGTGGTGGCCACCAGTAATCCTCGCGGGGACTACTCTTCTCGGGGGTTCCGTGGCCGGAGCGTTAATTACGGCGCTCCTGACCAGGCCCTGGATCAATTCTTTGACGGGGCTTGGAGTCGAGGTTGCCGGCCTTATCGTCATTCCCGCGGTTGGGGATATGACAATGGTTGGAACGGTTCCCGGGGCTACTCTCGATATTCGAGAGGAACCCTGAATGACTTCCTCGACTTATTAAGGTGAACTTGAAAGTTCAGTTCACCAAGC
>CAZFHD010000044.1:2461-4263 GCA_964518455.1 uncultured Candidatus Saccharibacteria bacterium
CAAGCGCGGTTTCTAAGGAAACCGCGCTTTTGTTTTTAAGAGATTAAATCAAGGATTTTTTGAGGTAAAGGGTTGACAGGTTTTTTTGAATATGATAACATTAAAAAATTAAGTTCATTGTGTTAGGCGGACGTAGCACCTTAAAAAAAGAATCACTTGCCGAAAGGCAGGGACAATAAGTCTTACTTTTCAGTTCACAGCGGTATTTCTGGGACACGACGGTCTATGGATCCAGTATTCTCAGAAAGGAGAAGCTCCCATGAGCGGATTCACCTAGTGCTTTACCAGCTGTGACAACTGAATACGTAATCGTCGAGGTTGTTCCGTAGGGTGAAGCCCGTTTGGAGGATTAATATCCAAACGGGCTTATTTTTTTATTCCGTTGCTGACTCAAAAAAACCTCGCTAAAAGCGAGGCCTTTTTTGCAATTTATGATTTACTGTTTATTATTTACATTTTATTATTGGGCCCTTTTTTGTGTCTTCAATCTCATATCCTAAAAGTTTAACTTCTTTTCTGATTTCATCAGCTAATTTCCAGTCCTTTTTTTTGCGGGCTCTCTCTCTTTCCTTAACTAGTTTTTCTATTTCTTTGGGTATTTTGACCGGCTTTATCTTATTTAGACTCAAGCTTAATATTTTATCAAACTCCAATAAAGTACTCTTTTTGTTTTTAGCTTTCTTGTCTTTTATCAAATCCCACATTAAAGCCAGGACTTTTGGAGTGTTTAAATCGTCTGATATGGCTTTGTTAAACTTCTTTTTATATTTCTGGTTTATTTTTTTGGAAGAGTTCTCTACTTCGGAAAACCTTTGATAAAGGTTTTCTAAAGCGTTTTGAGCGGCTTCAAGGTTTTTCCAGCTGAAGGTAAGTTTCTTTCTATAATGAGTTCCAAGACATAAATAGCGATAGGATAGGGGATTGAAATTTTTATCTATCAGGTTTTTTAAAGTGATAATATTTCCTTCTGATTTCCCCATTCTTCCTTTTTTTAAGAGAAGGAATTCTCCATGAAGCCAGAAATTAGCCAACTTTTTATTATAAGCAGCTTCTGCTTGAGCTATTTCGTTTGTATGGTGGATAGGAATATGGTCTATTCCTCCGCAGTGAATATCAAAAGGAATTCCTAAATATTTAATTGCCATTACTACACATTCTGTATGCCAGCCCGGAAATCCTTTTCCCCAAGGAGAGTTCCATTCCATTTGTCTTTTTACGTTTTTAGGGGTTAATTTCCAAAGAGCAAAATCCGTTATATTTCTTTTGCCCTTAACTTTAGCTACCCTTGCTCCTGCTTTCAGGTCTCTTTTTTTAGAACCTGTTAGCTTACCATAATCTTTTATTTTTGAGGTATCAAAATATATGCCGTCTTTTATTTGGTAAGTGTAGCCCTTTTTTTCCAATTTTTTAATTAAATCTATCTGATCTTTTATGGTATCTGTGGCTTTGGGCCAGATGTCAGCTTCTCCTATGTTTAATTTTTTAATATCTTCTTTGAAAGCTTTAGTGTAAAACTCAGCTATTTGCCAGGCCGTTTTCTTCTCTCTTTTGGCTCCCTTTTCCATTTTATCTTCTCCTGTATCAGAATCTGAAGTTAAATGGCCTACATCCGTAATATTCATTATGTGTTTTACTTTGTAGTTGTTGTATTCTAAAACTCTTTTCAGGAGATCTTCAAAAATATATGTTCTTAGGTTTCCTATATGGACGAACCAATAAACCGTAGGGCCGCAGGCATAAAGCCCTACTTTTTTATTTTTTAGTGGTTTGAAAACTTGTTTTTTTCTGGTTAGAGTATTGTA
>CAZFHD010000045.1:0-4177 GCA_964518455.1 uncultured Candidatus Saccharibacteria bacterium
TCCTTTCTCATGGCCTTAATCGGCCCCTCGCTCCTCCGTCAACAAGGGGGCTGGAAGGAGCAAGCTGCGTGTACGGAATTATCAACAAAAGGCAGCTTTCGGGCTGCCTTTCTTTTTTTATTGACAAGAAAAAAAATAAAAGCTATAATTTCATTGCCTTCTCAAGTCTTGGAAAGGAGAAAAGAAATAATAGAAGAAAAAAAGAAAAACTGGAAAAGGTGGTTCTGGTTAATAATAATGATTATCATTCTTTTTTTTATTCTTCTAACTATAGCTTCTTCTTAAAGAAAAAAACTAATGTTCAACACCGGGTGTTGAATAAATAAAGAGTAATTTAACCAAATTGCTCTTTTCTTTTGATAAAAAATATAGTATAGTAAAAAAACATGAAAAAGACATTTTTAATGTACTTTCTGGTTTTGCTGTTTTCTACTTTAGCTTTTAGTTTAGTTCAGGCCGAAGAAGAATGGCCAGAACATCTTCCATATTCTCAATATTTTCCCCCTGGAGAAACAATTTCTTCGGAAGACCTTCCCGAAACCAACCAAGAACCCGTCGAAGTTCCTCTTCCGCCTTCTGAAGAATATGTTCCACCTTCCGAATATTATCCGCCCGGAGAAACAATCTTACCGGAGGAACTTCCAGGAAATAATCAACCATCTGTTGAGGTCCCTATTCCAGATATCTCTTCTGTCCCCTCTATAACCGGAGCAACTCCTCGAACAGGTTGCCCTACAGAGGGTTTGGTTCCTTGCGGAACCCCTGGCTGCCCTTGTACTTTTTGTGATTTCTTTGTAATGTTTGACAGAATAGTAGACTTTATTCTTTTTAAAACAGTTCCAATTTTAGCTGCTTTAATGATAGCTATTGGGGGATTTATGTATATAGTAGCTTTCGCCAGCCCAACCAGCGGCGGTCCAGAAACGCTTTCCAAAGCTAAAACCCTATTTAAATCTGTCTTAATAGGCCTTATTCTGGTTTACGCTGCTTGGTTGATTGTTAATACTTTCTTCTGGGTTATTGGAGTCAATACTTGGACAGGATTGAAAGAAGGATGGTGGTCAATTGAATGTGAGAGTTCAGTTCCTGGCGGAACCGGGCCTTCTCCCGAGGCTTCTTCTGACCACGGAGGACCTTCAGGAAGTGGCAGGTGGGACATTACTAATTTAGGAAGCGAATACCCGATAGCGGTTTTCGAGAAAGGATTGTCTAAACCAATAAAAACAATAACTAGGCCCGTTCCTCAGCCAAGCGAGTAAACCTTACCTCAAGCCCCGCTAGCTCAATTTGGAAGAGCAACGGACTCTTAATCCGTGGGTTGCAGGTTCGAGTCCTGCGCGGGGCACAATATAATCAAAGTATCCCTTGTGAGTATCTTTGATTATATTTTGTCTAGTGTGTAGCGAGAACCTGACTTCCCGAATTCCGAGCCCGCCTCGGCGGGCGAGGGAATGCCTTCGGGCAATTCATTCGAGTCCTGCGCGGGGCACAATATTTTCAATACAGAGGACAAGTCGCTCTCGGCGACTTTTTGCTATTTTTTTTAATTTAGGATAAAATACAATACAGTAATAATTATGTTAAGACCAGAAGAAAAAACAAAAGTAGTCAAGAAGTATAAACTTCACGATGCAGACACAGGTTCTCCTGAGGTCCAAATTGCTTTATTAACAGAAGAAATCAACAGATTACTTTCGCATTTGAAAAAACACAAAAAAGACCTTCATTCCAAAAGAGGACTTTTGAAAATGGTTTCCAAAAGAAGAAAGCTTTTGAAATATCTAAAAAAAGAGAACGAAAAAAGATATAATAAAATTATAAAAGCAATAGGGCTTAAGAAATAAACATGGTTATAAAACATAAAGGACAAAGAGTAGGAGTTCTAATAGACGTTCAAAATCTTTATCATTCAGCTAAAAATCTTTACAGAGCCCGGGTTAATTTTGGAGAGATATTAAAATTAGCTGTCAGCAAGAGAAATCTAATCCGGGCTTTTGCCTATGTGGTTAGAACCAAAACCGGAGAAGAAAAGGCCTTCCATGAAGCTTTAGGCAATTTAGGCATTGAAATTAGAGTTAAAGATCTTCAAGAATTCTATGGCGGAGCCAAAAAAGCCGATTGGGATGTAGGTTTGGTTGTTGACGCTATAAGAATGTCTTCTAGCACTGACGCCTTAGTTCTGGTTTCAGGAGATGGAGATTTTGTTCCCATGGTTGAATATCTTAAAAATCAAGGCAAAAGAGTTGAGGTTATAGCCTTTGGAAAATCCGCTTCCTCTCAATTAAGAGAAGAGGCCGATGAATTTATTGATTTAGGAAAATCACCTAAAAAATATTTACTCAAAAAATAGTATACGAATAACGTTAACGAATATGCACACACGAATAATATTATATACGTATACAAATAAGGAATACATACAAACTTAAATGAACAATAAAACTTTCAAACTAAATCTCCAAGGAAAAGAATTAATTGTAGAACAGAAAAATTTGGCTGAACAAGCTAATGGCAGTATTTTTGTCAGATGCGGCGACACTCTAATTATGACCACAGCTGTAATGGGTAAAGAACCAAAGGAAGACCTGGGATTTTTTCCCTTAACTGTAGATTATGAAGAAAAATATTATGCCGCCGGAAAAATCAAAGGTTCCAGGTTTATTAAAAGAAGAGGGCGTCCTTCAGACGAAGCTGTCTGCAACGCCAGATTGATTGACAGAGCTATTAGGCCTCAATTTCCTAAAGGTTTTATGACAGAAGTCCAAGTAATCACTACTATTCTTTCTTGGGATGGTGAGAATGACCCTGATATTTTGGGATTAATAGCAGCTTCCACGGCCCTTTCTATCTCAGATATTCCTTGGAAAGGCCCTTTAAGCGCGGTTAGAATAGCTAGAAAAGAAGGGAAGTATATTCTAAATCCTACCTACAAAGAAAAAGAAGATTGTGATTTAGATATAGTATTTACTGGAGGAATTAAAGATGGCGAGCTTTTGATTAATATGATTGAGGGCAATTTTGAAGAAGTTGATGAAAAAGCTATTTTAGAAGCCTACCAAACAGCAAAAAAAGCTCTAAAAGAGATAATTGATTTTCAAGAAGATATTAAAAAAAAGATTGGTAAAGAAAAAATTTCTTTTCAGACTCTTTCTTATCCAGAATTAGAAAAAGAAATTAAGAAAATTTTGAAAGAAAAACTGGAAAAAACTGTCTTTCAAAAAGATAAAGAAAAAAGATCAGAAGATTTAGATAAGTTAAAAGAAGAAGTTGGCCTTTTTATAGAAGAGAAATATCCTGAAGAAGAAAAAGTAAATTACTCTCTCCGGTTTATGGATGAGGAAATTGATAGTTCAATCCATGAAAATATTATACAATATGATAAAAGAGCAGATGGAAGAAAATTAGACCAAGTTCGGGATCTTTATTGCGAAGTAGGACTCCTTCCCAGAACTCATGGCTCAGGACTTTTCTGCCGCGGAAAAACTAAGGCTCTTTCTGTTTTGACCTTAGGCGCACCAGGAAAAAGTCAGTTATTAGATGGAATGGAAATCACGGGTAAAAAAAGATTCATGCACCATTATAATTTTCCTCCTTATTCTGCGGGCGAGGTTAAATATCTAAGAGGTCCTGGAAGAAGAGAGATAGGACACGGAACCTTGGCCGAAAAAGCTCTTTTACCCATAATCCCAAAAGTTGAAGAATTTCCCTACACTATTAGAATAGTTTCTGAAATTCTTTCTTCTAATGGTTCTACTTCTATGGCTTCTGTTTCCGGTTCTTCTTTGGCTCTAATGGATGCCGGCGTCCCTATCAAGAGGGCTACTGCTGGAATAGCTATGGGGCTAGTTCAAGATAAAGAAAGTAAAAAATATAAGCTCCTGACCGATATCCAAGGACCGGAAGACCACTACGGAGATATGGATTTTAAGGTGGCGGGAACCAAACAGGGAATCACGGCTATTCAAATGGATGTTAAAATTGATGGAATAACCGAAGAAATAATGGAAAAGGCCTTGAGCGGAGCAAAAAAAGCTCGTTTGGAAATATTAGACTCAATGAAGAAAGTTTTAGATAAACCCAGAGTTCATCTTTCACCTTATGCTCCTCAAATTTTAACTATCAAAATAGATCCTGAAAAGATAGGGGGAGTGATTGGCCCTGCTGGAAAAACTATTAA
>CAZFHD010000046.1:0-4080 GCA_964518455.1 uncultured Candidatus Saccharibacteria bacterium
GACTGCCTTCGGCAATTAGGTTTTCTTTCAGAAAACCTTGTCAAATTTCTTCTACCGGGCTTAAATGATTTGTTATTTTCTTTTTAATTTTGCTATAATAACTTAATGAGAAATAAGATTAAGAAACTAATTTATTTTATGAAGAAAAAAGGGCTTCTTTTGTTTTTGTTATTCTCTTTTATCGCCCTTCTTTTTCCTAGTTTCGTTTCGGCCGCAACAGTATGGGATTGGATGTGGAAAGCTTGGAGTTATACCCCACTAGGAATGGCAGTCGATTGGGGCACAAGTATGCTTGATATGACTCCCGGACATTTTATGATGGCGCTCTTGGTAACAATTGTCAATATTCCTTTAGCTCTTGCAAACTTCTTTTTTGGAATCTCGGCTAGTGTTTTAAAATGGGTAGTAAGCCCGGATTTTATTTCTCTCTCCTATACTGGCATGGATAATCCTGTTGTAAGAATGGGGTGGACTATCACAAGAGATTTAGCTAATATGGGCATCGTTATAGCCCTGATAGTTATAGGGTTAGCTACTATTTTAAGACTTGAAAGTTATCAGGCCCAAAAAACCCTTCCTCTTTTAATAATTGTAGCTTTATTAATTAACTTCACCCCTGTTATTTTAGGCGTAATAGTAGATGCTTCTAATATTTTAATGAATTATCTTTTGGCTGGTTTTTTAGGATTTGATTCATTAGTAGACGTTTTTTCTGACCAGTGGGCTGATTTATCAATAGTTTGGAATAATGCCTCTTCAGTAAAGGGTTCTCCGGAATTTTTTGATTGGTCTCCTTTGGCCAGAACTGGAGCTTTAATCTTTTTCGCTACTATTTCAGGCTTTATTCTCTTACTCTTCGCTCTCCTTTTCATTATGAGATATGTAGCTATTTGGATAGCCGTAGTCCTTTCCCCTTTAGCTTTTGTAGCCTATATTCTTCCCAAAACAAGAGCTTTCTTTGATATATGGTGGAAACAATTTATTACTTGGTGTTTTATAGGGGTCTTTGCTGCCTTTTTTCTTTATTTATCATCTGGCATTCTTGATATGGCCTCCCCTGATAACCAACAGTTAATTCATCCATTGGAAGAAGGAGTTGCTGTTTCTGCTCGCGCTCAGGGCGGAGCTGAAAAACCAGGAGCTCTTACTGACTTTTTTAACGAAGTCTTCCCTTTTGCAATAGTAATAGGACTTTTATTAATCGGCCTATTTACTTCTATAGCCATTAGCGCCATGGGGGCTAACACCATAGTTGATTTAACAAAGAAAGGAGGAAAAGCTGCTGGAAAAGGAGTAGCTGGGTTTGCTGGCAGACAAACATTAGGCAGATTAGCTACTAGTAAATCAGGAAAGGCAGTCGGAAGATGGCTCGCGAGAAGACAAATACCTCGAGTCAGAGAAGCAAAAAGCGGTTTGGGAAAACTTGGCGCTATGGCGGTAGCCCCACTTGCTCCTTTCCGTTGGGCTGTGCAAAAAGCGGGTGCTGGCATTTTGTCTTACGGAGCCGGGCAACAAGAAAGAATAAACAAAACGCAAGAGGAGATAGAGAAACGTTTCGGCAAAGATTACAAAAGCATGGCTGCTTATACTTCTTCTTTAGCAGCTACTAATTATCAAGGAAAAATTGCTGGAGCCCAGGCTTTAGCTAAAACCAAAGGAGCTAAAGGTTTAAAGGAATTATCTGAAAGCGATCTAAATAGTATAATTGAAAAAACAAACAGATATGCCCCAGCTACGCTACAAAACTTAATTAAACATAAACCAGAACTAATAGATGATGCTCAGGTTGGAAATATCGTCCGCAAGAATCTGGTTTCTAAGGGATTGGATGACGAAGAAGTTAAAAAAGTAGTAAGTTATGGAGTAGAACCGGCTGAAGCTATCAGAGACACCGCTTTCAAAAAAGCGGTTGAAGCTCTTAAACCAAGCGATGTAGAGAATTTATCTAATGAAACGATTGAGAATGCTGATTTTCAAAAAGCTACTGCTAGATATAAACCTTGGAGCTTTATTAGAAAAATAGGAGAAGAGAAAGGAGGAAATTATGTAAGTCAAATCCAAGAAGAAGCTCAAAAAATAGGTATTAAAGAAATTGCCAAAAGTAATCCTGCTTTCCTTAAAGCGGCTTATACGCCAGGAGGACAAGCTTATCTTGGTAATTGGAGAAGAGCCAAAGGTAAAGGTGGAGAAATCGCTGATAAGGAAGGAATTAATAAGCTTATAAACGAGAATCCTCCGCTTGAAAAAGACGAAGCCAAGAGAAAAATTGAGGAGTATAGAAAACGACAAGGAGCAGCAATGGGCCCGAAACCGACTCCACCGCCAAGTGGACGTCGACCAGGCGGTACAGCTCCAAGCGGAAGACGGCCTGGTGGTACGGGTCCCAGCGGTAGGCGTACTGGCGGAGGCGGAACTCCGAGCGGAAGAAGAATATAGATATAATCTACTAAATAATTAAAAAAAGGAGGTCAATTTTGCTAACCTCCTTTTTGTTTTGTCAGGACGAATTTGGTTCGTCTTATTATGAAGCTTCTCTCTTTTGATTACTCTTACGGAACTGTTCAAGGAGCTCTCGGATTTGTCTTGCCTCGTCAGAAGTCAAAGATGAGGACCCTCTTCCAGGAAAAACCTGGCTGATAATATCAGTCAGCCCGGGAAGAATGACCCACTTTGCTCCTGCTCCTGGGGATTTTTCCAGTGCTTCTAAGACACGAACTAACTTCCCTAAATCACCGAACTGTTGAATGGTCTTATAGACAGCTTTTAAGCGCCTCCTTTCCGCATCGGCCTCAACGGTAATCCGATCTCTTTCTTTCTCGGCGAAATATTTCTTTAATGTTGCTTTTCGAGCCTCGTCGAGTTCGGCGGTAGTTGGGTTGATACTCCTAACCTCTATCGCCATTACTTCCACCCCGAAACTGGACCTAAGTTCTTTTAGTAATTCTTGGGTTTCTTTGTCCGAAATAATCCTATCGGCCAGATCCTCTTTTTCGCTAATCCATTTCTCGTAGGTGTCTTCAGTGATAACGTCTCTTACCGCTGGTTCTGTCCTATTTATCACTGTCTCAAGCCAGTTTTGAACACGGAACAGAGTTTTATAGGGATTGACAACCCTTATTGTTAGAACCAACTCCACGTCCAGCGGCAACATCTGGCTATCTTCAGCTTTTTGGACCCGGGCCCAATATACGTCTACTTTGAGAAGAACGTAGTCAATGGTCTGTTTTGGATGTTTTTGGACCGTCCCGTCTTGGAGGACATTAGTCCAGGCAAAATCATAAAGATAAATATCCTCAAGCGGCCAAAGGCCGTAAAATCGCAACCCTCCTAGACATTTCTTCTTTTTTGAAGGATATATTTTAGCACCCGTTATTGGTTTCCTTCTTCTTTTTATTTTTACTTCCCCGTTTTCACGATCGAGGACTTCTACCACATCTAATACTTCTCCCTTTTTTACCCATTTATTTGTCGGCACTACATTCCCATCGTCATCAAAAACATAACCTTCCCACTGCATTAATACTTTATCAAATTGGTCACCGCGAACTACAATCTTTGCTCTTCCTTCAGGCACGAAAGTGAAGAAAAGATTACGTCGAGCCCACCAGAAGTAGATAAGACAGAAGGGTAGAACCGTGATTGCTATCACAGTTCCCACTAATCCTATCCACCAGGCAAAAAACCAGGGAAGAATGCCAATAACTAACTCGCTAACAATCGAAATTCCTAAAATCCATCCTCTCTTTGTTGGTTCTCTTTGCTTAACTTCCGCTTGTTCTTGTTGCTCTGTTACCATTTTCTTTTCCTCCTCTTTCCTTATTTGAATGTCAATGTTCTTTTTTTGTACCAAGAAACCATTTCTTGGCTTTCCTATTATATCATTTAGATAATTTAATGTCAAGAAAAAAAGGCAGAAAATTTTCTGCCTCTTTGATTATCTTACAAATAAGTAATATTTCAATTTATTTGACAAACAGCAATGGAAATCTTCTCTTTTTCTATTACATCATAAATATCCCCCGCTTTTTGTTTTTCAACAAAAAAAGCTTCGACTTCTCTTTTCTGCCCATCAATTGCAGT
>CAZFHD010000047.1:0-4008 GCA_964518455.1 uncultured Candidatus Saccharibacteria bacterium
TAAGTCAACAGCATAATATTCAATACAATGTTCAGAATCTTCTGGAATCTTAAACCCTAATACCGAAGCGAGAATACCTGTAGCTATTGGCAAGTCGTAAAAAGACCCTTCTTTGGGAACATCGGCTGGAGCTAAGTTAATTACAATCCTTCTGGCAGGAAATGTAATCTTTGAATTATTAATTGCTGTCCTTACCCTCTCTTTGCTTTCATCTACCGCTTTACTGGGCAAACCCACAATCTCAAAAATAGGCAGGCCTCTGTTGGCTATATTTACTTCCACTTCTATCCCAATTGTTTGAAGCCCCAAATTTGACGCCGATAAAACCTTAGCTAACATAATTAAATAAGTTAAAAATTAAAAGTCTAAAGTTAAAAGTCAAGTTAAAAGTTAAAAGTATTATCTTTTTTTGCAAGTCTTTATACTGGAACCAAGAATATTGGCTAATTCAATCAATTCCTTTAACAGTTCATTAATTTCAGTTTTATCACCTTTATCAGTATCCCTTAATAATGCTAACCAAAACTTTGATTCATTTGCTGACTTTAAAGAATAGGATAGAAAATTAGCGAAATCTTTCTTTGAACTTCCTGCAATAGCTTCTACATAGTTTGCACCAAGACTCGTTCCGCTTCTAATAAGCTGGTTGCAAGCAACCCGACAAAGATTATCATTTTTTGGAAGCTTTTCAGTAAATTTAACTAAACGCAAAATAAACTTGTAGATTCTTCTTTTAAGGTTATCGCTAAACGCTTTATTATCTTGTTTCATCTAACTTTTAACTTTAGACTTTAGACTTTTAACTTTTAAAGTATTTTCCATTTTCTTCTTTTATCAAACTCTTCAACTGCATAAAAGAAAGGGTTGTATTAATTTCAGACACAGGCAACCCCGTAAAACGAGCTAAAGTGTCTATTTCTATTGGCTCTTGCTCTAATCTTTTTAGTATCTTTTTTTCCAATTCATTTAAATCCTGAAAAGACTTCAGAGAGCCCTTTCCAAATTTGCTTTTAATATTGTAAAAATCCAATATATCTTCTGGGCTTGTTACAATATCAGCTTCTTCTTTTATCAGCTGGGCCGTTCCTTGTGAACTTATACTTGTAAGAGGACCCGGGACCGCA
The DNA here is from genome assembly GCA_964518455.1 of uncultured Candidatus Saccharibacteria bacterium. Classification (GTDB taxonomy): domain Bacteria; phylum Patescibacteriota; class Minisyncoccia; order Minisyncoccales; family GWA2-38-27; genus CAZDXV01. Next base: position 1,125 of record CAZFHD010000047.1, read on the forward strand.
AAAAGTTTTCTCTTATATTTTTTAGCAAAATCAGCTGTTATCAAAGAGCCGCTCTTTTTTGCCGCCTCAACAACCATAACAGCTTTTGATAACCCGGCTACAATTCTGTTTCTTTTAGGGTAGGTCCAGGTATCCGGTGGAAATCCTTCTTCAAATTCTGAAATAATAAGTCCTCCTGTTTCTAAAATCTTTTTATAAAGCTCTTTTTGGTAACTGGGATGAATTATATCAACCCCGCAAGGCATTACAGCAACAGTTTTTCCTTCACCGTTCAAAGCGGCTCTATGAGCTGTTGCGTCTATTCCATACATAAAACCCGAAACAATGGTTACCCCAGCTCCCGCTATTCTTGTTACCAACTGATTGGTAATCTGTTTTCCATAAATTGTCATTCTCCGGGAGCCAACTACCCCCAAACAATTTTCAAAAATCTTATTATCCCAATCCCCTTTATAATAAATCTTCTCCGGAGGATCATTAATCTTTTTCAGCAATTCCGGATATTTTGAATCATTTATAGTAATAATGCTATCCATAATTTATCTAAATTCAAAATTAGAAATTGAAAATTGAAAATTGTTCCTACGGTGTTCTCGCTATTGTAAATCCCCATACTTTTTTTATTCCTGACTTTTTCAGGGTTTTAGAGCATTCTTTCATCGTAGCTCCGCTAGTAAAAACATCATCTACCAAAACCAGATTTAGAGCTTCACCATTATAATTTTTAATCCCAAAAGAATTTTTAATGTTCTCTAATCTTTCTTTCTTACCTAATTCTGTCTGCTTTTTAGTATCAAAACGTTTATCTAAAAAAGAAACAACTTTAGAATCAGAAGTTTTGGCAAGCTCTTTGGCAATAATTTCTGCTTGGTTAAATCCTTGTTTTTTCTCTTTCTTTCTCCACATTGGAACATAAGTTATCTGAGTGTTTTCTGAAAACAAAAAAGATAAAAACGGATAAAACCTTTCGTCTGTTAAAGATAATCTAAAAAAATCTGCTACATTTTCTTTTATAATATCGTAAATTCCATTAAGCTTTGCTTCATATATCATCTTTTTAATTAAACCTTCATATTCCCAAACACTTAACAAACCATCCAAGCTATATTTTCTCTTACATTCTAAATGTGTTTCTCCACCAAAGCTCGGTTCATAGCAAACAGGACATATTAAAGAAGCTTCTGAAATAAAAAGATTACATTTGTCGCAAAGATACTTTCCCTCCTTTTTGCATCCCACACAGGTTTTAGGATAAAAAATATCAAGAATAAATTCCTTAACTTTTTCTGCGCTTTTTAAAAATTCTATCATAGCCTTATTCTATAAATTTTAAATTTCCGATTTTTAACTTTTAAATAATGACTAAAGTTCAATAAACTGAGTTTAATAAACTGAGTTTAATAAACCGAGTTTAATAAACCGAGTTTATTGAGGTCATTCAAGAAAAAGATCGCTTACCACCTGATATCTTCTACTCAACAAAGTATTTCTGACAAATTCCTCGTATTCTTTAGGGTCTGGAAAAAAGTTTCCAATTATTTCTTTATCAATAATAACTGAGTTTCTTATTCCAAGATAATCTCGGTGAGTTCCAAAGGAATATTTCTTTGCAAAGGCCATAACTTTCTCCACATTATTTACTCCTTTTTCTTTTAATTCCGGCTCTACTAATACTAATTGACCCGGATTAATAACATTTATATAAACTAAAAGATATAGCAAATAAATATCCTTTTCTACTGCTACTGCTTTAAAGGGCCCCTGGAATAAACTTCCTACGCGATCGTATTTCTTATTAAAATACTTGGTATACCCTATCCCAAATTTATGCATAAATCTCGAAATACCGCCATCTTCAATCTCTCTAAGTAACAAATGATAATGATTAGGCATTAAACAATCAGCTCCAATTTGAACTAACGGCTTTCTGTCTTTTTGCTCATTACTAATAAATTCTTCTAATAAATGAAAATTGATTCTGCCTTTATTTTTTCTTGCTATTTCATGAAGGATGCCAAACGAACTCTTTTCATCATTAAACAAAAACATCCCCTGTAAGAATCTCCACTTATCCCTGTCATCATTGAAAATATTACGTTTATCTACGCCTCTGTTAAAAATGTGATAATATTTCCTTTTTACAAACTTAATCTTTCTCATGTTTTATAATTTACCAATAATTATCAATAAACCGTATCAATAAACCGAGTTTATTGAGGTTATTCAAGAAATTATCAATAAACTGAGTTTATTGAGGTCGATCGTATTTTATATTAAAATATTTAGTATATCCCACTCCAAGTTTATGCATAAAACGAGAAATACCATTCTCTTGGAGTTGCTTGATCAAAAGATGAAAATGGTTCCTCATTAAACAGTCAGCCAAAATTTTAACTAATGGCTTCCTATTATTTCGATGGCTGTCAACAAAGTTTTTCAACAACAAAAAATTAATCTTACCTTTATTTTTCTCCTCTATTTCATGGAGAATCCTAAATGAGCTATTTTCATCGTTAAATAAAAATATTCCTTGAAGAAATCTCCATTTATCTCGATCATCATTAAAAATAATACGTTTCTCTACGCCTCGGTTAAACACATGATAATATCTTCCTACCCCAAATTTAACTTTTCTCATAGCTTTTTCTGATAAACCGTTCCTGATAAACCGAGTTTATCGGAGTCATATATTACCAAATCCAAGGCCTTCTTATAAATTGGCAAATTTTCATGAAACGCCATAAAAAACCTCTAAATCATCAAATAATATAATCTTACTAGCGGACGCAACTCACATAATAGTCAGTGGTCTTATAGATGACGTCAACGCTGACATATTAGAAACTGACTTAACAAGAGTAGCTGGGATAGACGGCTTAGGACG
>CAZFHD010000048.1:0-3893 GCA_964518455.1 uncultured Candidatus Saccharibacteria bacterium
GGGTCTTCTCTCAATCGGACTCTGCTCCCCTCTGACAGAGTACAACGGTGATAATCCCAAGATTATCCGGCTCAGGGAAGAGCAAGTTTCCTTTTTGGGAGATACCCTCGATACTCATAAGGGGCCTTGGTCTTTGTATCTTCACAACCCTCTGGCAATCACCAAGCTGGTAAAACCTCTTCAAGGACACATTCAGCAACTTCAAAGAATGATTGCCGGACACTTTCATAATCTCAGGGGCGCTAACTTATTAAAAAGAGCCGTCCAAATTTTCGGCTCGTCACTGCTACACCCTGTCACCGTTCAATGCTTCAGAAAGCACATCCCTTGTCCCTCAATAGCGCCACTCTGGAGCCGAGGGTACAACTTTTTAGCTCTTTCTCAAAACAGAACAAAAGTAGTTTCTCTTAATCGTCCACCACAAAATAGGCAGCTTCCCGTCTCGTCTTTCTGGAAATGCCTTTGGTGGAGAATTAAGCCGACGAAAACTTAAACCCTCACACCATAACAAGCTTTGGGCTACGCCCAGATAAATATTAAATTAAGCTTGTTTGGTTGTGAGGGTAAAGGCTGTTTGGAAAACCAAACAGCCTTTTTAGTTAACTCTCTAACCTTAAAAACTTATCTCCTTCAAGAATTTTTTGAATTACATAGTTTAATTTTCAAGTTTTTCTCTCAAAATTTCAATTAAATCTTTTACCTTCACCCTTTTCTGCTTCATTGTGTCACGGTCTCTGACGGTAATTGTATCGTCCTCCAAAGTTTGGAAGTCTGGTGTAAGACATACTAACGTGCCAATCTCATCTTGTCTTCTGTATCTTCTGCCAATAGAACCAACTTCATCATACCGGCAGGTAAAATGGGGTTTTAGCATCTGATAAACTTCTTTTGCTTTTTTAACTAATTTTGGCTTGTTTTTCACCAAAGGCAAAACTGCTACTTTAACAGGAGCTAACGACTTGTGAAGTTTGAGCAAAATTTCAATTTCTTTTGCAGCTTTGGTGGTTTTTGTTCTACCGCCTTTTACTTCTTGATAGGCATCGCACAAAAAGGCAAATAAACTCCTATCTACGCCAACAGAAGTTTCAATAATATGTGGAAAGTATTTTTTACCAGTTTCCTCGTCATAGTATTTTAAATCTTCTCCGCTGTTCTTTGAATGATTAGATAAATCCCAATCTCCTCTGTTATGAATTCCTTCAATTTCTTTCCAGCCCTGCCCGCCGGCAGGCGAGCCAAAAGGAAACTTATATTCAATATCCAAAGCTCTTTTAGCATAGTGAGGAAGCTCATTTTTAGGAACTTCCCTTGCTCTTAAATTCGCTTTTTTAATTCCCAAATTCAAATACCAATTAAGCCGTTCCTTTTTCCAAAAATTGAAAAATTTTGGAGCATCTTTAGGAGAGCAGAACCATTGCATTTCCATTTGTTCAAACTCACGGGTTCTGTAAATAAAGTTTTTAGGATTAATTTCATTCCTGAAAGCTTTCCCTATCTGAGCTATGCCAAAAGGAATCTTTTGCCTCATTGACTGTAAAACATTTTTAAAATTAACATAAATTCCCTGACAGGTCTCAGCTCTTAGGTAAGCTGTTGAGGCCTTTTTTTTAACAGGCCCTACAAACGTCATCATCATCAAATTAAACTTCCGTGGCTTAGTTAATTCTCCTCCGCAGTCAGGGCATTTATTTTTTTCCAGAAAGTCCTTTCTAAAACGATGGTGGCATTTCTTACACTCAACCAACTCATCGGCAAAGCCGGCAGTTAAATGGCCTGATGCCTGCCAAACCTTAGGACTCATTAAAATAGCGGCGTCCAATCCTACAATATCATCTTGTTTCCTAGTCATTTCCTGCCACCAGGCTTTTTTAATATTATTTTTCATTTCAACCCCTAAGGGGCCAAAATCATAACAAGAAGAAAAGCCCCCGTAGATTTCAGAGGAAAGAAAAATAAAACCTCTTCTTTTAGTAAAGGATATAATTTTTTCTAATTTATTTTTATCTGGCATTTTTAATCATTATCTTCTACTTCTCCTTCTTCGCCAGATACAGAAGAGTCATCCGGTAAAGAAGTATCTATGCCTGAAACCTCGTCTCTAATAATCTCATCTGTCCATTGATCATCTCCTTGAATAACAGCCCTTCTAATGATATCAGCTTTCTCCCCTTTCTGACTGGAATAAGGTTCTAAAGAAACCTGGAAGGCAATATTGGGAGCAGAGTTAAAAATACCGGTGCCTGCTTCCATAATATTATCATCTTCTACCCTCCAAACAATTTCTCTGCTTACTACATCAAAAGTAAAGTTTGATTTCTGGTCTTCGGGAAATATCTTCCCTGTTAATTCAACATTTCCGGGTAATTCTGCTCTCATTCTTACATTTTTCAAGTCGTTGTAATAATTTTTAGCCTGCCAAACAATAGTATAAGTGGTTTCTTCACCTACCTTAGGCGGAATAGGCCCTGTGTTATCAAAAATCTCATTTTGATAATACCCTTTCTGGGAAGCTATCAGTTTAGAATTTACTTTGGTCTCAAAATCTTCTTTCATCTCAGAAGCTAAGACCTCATTTCTTAAAATAAAGTTTTCTTCGCTTGAAGCTGTAATCTCCCAATTGTTTTTTATTTCTACCCAGAATTCAACCATTCCTTCTTCTCCCTGATCTAAAAAGCTAAGTTTAGGAATATCCCGCCAGTCCCAAACAATAGAATTATCTCCTTTATTAAACTCACCATCATTAACTTTTACATTATCAAAATTAAAGGGCTTCCCTTTCAAATTAGAGACCAAGAATAAATCCTTAAAAGGCTTATCCCCTACATTCCTAAAGAAAATCTCGTAATGAAGAACTTCTCCCGGATTTGCTATATATTCGTCTCTGCCATTTATTCTTTGAAAAATAGAAAGATGGGTTTGGCCAATTTCCGTTCCTTTGGAAACCTCTTTCAATAAAACAAACTCTCCTTCCCGCCAGACACCAAGTAAAGCTTTAAATATTTTCTGTTCTCCCGCATCTCCAGTTAATCTTCCTCTAACTTCAATCCTTCCACCTTTAGCTTTGTTCAAAAGAGAAAGCTCCCATTCTTTTTTATCTAGAGAAGAGGGAGTACTTCCTAAAAACTCAAAACTTGAGGGATATTCAATTCTTACTCCCAAATCTGTCAAAGGATAATCCAAATTGGAGAAATAATTCAGGGAAAAACTGAAATCTCTGCCAGATTCTACTTTCGAAGGTAAATCAAGGTTAAAAGTTATAGGGACCCCTTTTATTACAGTATTCAAGGTTGTAGAAGATTCATAAGAAGCTTTCAAATTTTTTACTTTGTAGCTTAACCAGACCTTAGCTGTCTTCACTTCCCCTTTTCTACCAAACAACCTTCCCTTGAATTGAAAGGTTTTCTCTTGGCCGGGGTAGATAGCGCCCATCTCTTCTGTTTTTATCTCCCGTCTTATCGTCTCTTCTTCCGACGAAAGAGTGTATTGCGGAAATTCGAAAGTAAGATGAGGATCTTCTAACCTCACATTGCCGTTGTTTTTAAACCTTACAGTATATTCTACTTCTTCTGAAAGATTTATTTCCTCCGGTCCTAAAATCTCCAGCTTTAAAATCTCCTTAGAATAAGGATTTCTCTGCCAATACCAAAAACCAGCAGCAGCTAATCCTAACCCTAAAATGACAATAATAAAGATAAACCTTTTCATAGTAAACCGTGTTCAACGCCGGATATTTTAACCTTTGATGCTAAACAGTTTATATTTTATTATCTTCCAGCATACCTTCTCTGAGAACCCGCCACTAGCCTTATAGTATTAATATAAAGATTACTCCCGGCTGTGGCTTCTCTCGTCAAGCCATAATAGTATATTATTAAAGACAAGATTAAATGAAG
>CAZFHD010000049.1:0-3644 GCA_964518455.1 uncultured Candidatus Saccharibacteria bacterium
TGCCGCCTTCTCCGGGAACTCCCGGGGCTTTAGGAATAGCTCTCTTGACCAAGAAGGAATTGGCGGGAAAGCTTTTCAAAGAAGAACCTCTTGATTTAAGCCAGTTTTTGGGCAGCCAAATTTTGGAGAAGAGAGAATTTCGATGCCAGTCAAAAGATGGTTGTCTGACGGGAAACTTGTGTCCTATTCAGGTAATCACAGTAAGAACCGGCGGCGAAACAACGAAGTTTTTCTGGGGTGGAGTCTGTGATAAATATGAAAAGAAGCCGGATAAAGATACTGCTTTAGCTCAAGCTCCTCATCCTTTCTTGGAAAGGGAAAGATTACTTTCAGCATTGATGAAAAATGGAGAACAAGTTTCAGCTAAGAGTGTAGCTGTTCCTCGGGGATTGGAAACTGAGGAAATTTTACCTTTAGCTATTACTTTTTTCCAAGAATTAGGACTTAAGGTTGAGTTTCAGCAATCTTTAAATTTAGAATTCTTAGAAGCTGGAGCTCGGCTTTGCCAGGCTACTTTTTGCGCTCCTCTTCAACTCTTAGCAGGTCAAGCCAAACTTCAACAAGAAGATTTTGTTTTTTTGCCTAAAGTGGTTGAGATTTCTGGAATAATTACAGATCCCGAAGAACAGCGTTGTTATGTTTGTCCTCTTTCCCAGGCTATGCCGGATCTTTTCTCGCCCAGGCTCTCTACTCAAGTTTTGCAGCCCATCTTGGATTTTAAGAGAGGGTATGAAGGAAATCAGGAAGAGTTTTTGAAAATGGGTAATCAGCTCGGTTATTCTAAAGAAGCTGCTCTTTCTGCTTTTAGGAAAGCGATTTCTGCTCAAAAAGATTTTGAAGAAAGGTGTTTGGAACTCGGTCAGGAAGCGTTAGATTTTGCTGAGAAACACCAGCTTTCCACTATAGTGGTTTTAGGCCATCCTTATGTTGTAAATACTTCTCTGCTTTTAGCCGGAATACCAGAAGCTATTCAGGAGAATGGAGCTATATCTCTGCCAATTGATTGCTATCCTTTAAAAGGCGAGCAATCTTTGCCTCCTAATATGTATTGGGGATATGGTCAGAGATTGCTCCAGGCTGCCTGGCAGATAAGACGGCATAAAGGAGTTTATCCTCTTTGGCTTTCAGTTTATTCCTGCGGGCCGGATAGCTTTTTACTCCACTTTTTCCAGTATTTAGCTCGAGGAAAACCCTATACGATTTTAGAATCTGATGCTTATACCGGACAAGCAGGCTTTAAAACCAGAGTAGAAGCTTTCTTGTATGGCGTTAAGCATTATCGAGAAGAAAAAAAAGAATCTTTGCCAGAAGTTCTGCATTTTGACAGAGAAAGCGATTTAGCCCAAGTTAAAGAGGCAGATCGCAGAATACTGGTCCCCTGGATGGGAGAAGGCTCTAAAATTCTGGCAGCTGTTTTCCAATCAGGAGGAATAGAAAGTGAAGCTCTGCCTTTGGAAGACGAGGAAAGTTTGGAATTAGCGCGAAAGTTCACTTCTGGCAAAGAGTGTTTGCCAATGATTATTACTTTAGGCGGTTTGCTTAAGTATCTTAAAAACCACCAGGGAAGGTTCTACTATTTTATGCCTCAAGCTGGCGGTCCTTGCCGTTTTGGCCAATATCAGTTGCTGTTTAAGATTATCTTGGAAAAAACAGGATTGGCTGACAGAGTGGAAGTGGTTTCTCCTACTTCGGAAAAAGGATATCAAGGCAAACTTAAAATTGGTTCCGCGACTATGGCGAAACTTCAGGCCGGCCTTTGCTTTGTTGACTTCTTAAAAGACGCTCTTTTCCAGGTTCGTCCAGAACAAAGAAGTCCTGGTTTGGCCGAACAGCTATTTGCTCGTTATTTAGAGAGAGCTGAACAAAGAATATTATCTGTAGGAAATAACTGGCTCGGGTTAAAAGATTTATGGGGGATGAAACCCTTAGCCAAAAGAGCAGCTCGGGATTTCCAAAGAGTTCCTAGAGATTCTCAAAAGCAAGGAAAGCCGGTTGTTCTTGTTACCGGGGAAATTTTTGTAAGATTAAATAGCTTTGCTAATAATCAGACCATTAAGAAACTTGAGGATTTAGGAGTAAAAGTCAGGCTTTCTCCCTTTAGAGAATGGGCAAATTATGTTACCTTTCTCCGGAGAACTAAGCGATCTCTGGGTAAAACAAACCCCTTCAAGGTTTGCTTAACCTATAGGATTCAGAGTTTTATCGAGCAGAGTTTGTATCAAGTTTTTGCCGAGAGGTTGGGCTGGTCGAAGGATCATAAAGTAGAAGAAATCCTTGAGACTGCCAGACCTTATTTGAGAGACCTTAAACCTCAAGGCGAAGCCGGCCTAACTATTGGTTTGCCTTTGCTACTTTGGCAAAAAAGGGAGATAGCGGGGACAGTAGTTGTAGGTCCTTTTGAATGTATGCCTAGTAGGATTGCGGAAACCCAATTAGACCTAATTTCCCGGCAAACAGGGTTACCTGTTTTGAACCTGTCTTTCTATGGCGAATCTTTGGATAAAGATCTCCTGGAAAGCTTTGTCTGGGATTTGACCCCGTAGTAGAAAATTGACAGGCATTTTGTTCTACAAAATGCTTATTGCTATAGGCAGTCAATTTTCACTACAAGGGTAAAAAAAATAGTAAAATAAGGCCACCGAATCCATCGGTGGCCTTTTCTCTTTTAGAAAAAAAGGAGATTTAATTTATTTTAGTTTTAGGCCAATAAAATCTGAATGTCCTTTTAGGAATTCTTCAGAATTCATAGGTTTTTTGCCTTCAAATTGTATCTTCTTTATTATTAAAGATTTGTCTTGGCATTTTATACATAAAAGATTGTTTTTAGAAAAGGTCTTTCCTGGAGGTAAATATTTTTTGAAATCTTTAACTTTAGCTTCTATTATTTTTAATCTTTTTTCCTGCCAGAAACTAAAACTTCCAGGCCAGGGACAAAAAGCCCTTATTTTTCTTTCTATATTTTCAGCGGATTCTGACCAGTTTATTCTACCATCTTCTTTTTTTAAAATTTTTGTGTAGGTAGCTTTTAATTCATTTTGAGGTTGTGGTTTGATTTTGTCTTTTGTCCATTTAGGAATTGTTTCAATTAAAAGTTCCGCTCCTAATTTGGCTAATTTTTTTGATAGCTCGGGATAACTGATTTTTTTGTTGGAAATTGAAAATTTATAACTGGAAATTATCTTGCCGTGATCTATTTTTTCGTCCATTAAAATAATAGTAATTCCGGTTTCTTTATCTCCTTTGAGAATAGCTGTTTGAATAGGAGAAGGACCTCTGTATTTTGGCAAAAGAGAAGGATGGATATTTAAGCTGCCATATTTTGGTGTTTGTAAAACCTCTTTTGGCAATATTTGCCCGCAGGCAGCAGATATTAAAAGATCGGCTTTTACTTCCTTTATTTTAGATAAAATTTCAGAATTATCTTCTGTTTGAAAAACAGGAATATTAAGATTTTGGGCTGTTTCTTTAACAGGTGGAGGAGTGAGTTTGTTATTTCTTCCTACTGGCTTGTCAGGAGAGGTTATTACCAAAACCGGCTTATATTCTTTTGCAAGCTCTTTTAAAATAATAGCGCCGAACTCTGGCGTTCCCATGAAGATAACTTTGCATTTTGCTCGCCCGCAGGCGGAACTTGTTCCTTTTTG
>CAZFHD010000050.1:0-3288 GCA_964518455.1 uncultured Candidatus Saccharibacteria bacterium
TCTTGTAAAACGTAAGCTGCGCCGTATCCCTCTAAAGCCCAAACTTCCATCTCACCGAATCTTTGGCCTCCAAATTGAGCTTTACCGCCTAATGGCTGCTGAGTAATTAAAGAATAAGGTCCTATAGATCTCATATGGATTTTATCTTCCACCATATGGACAAGCTTCAACATATAAATATAGCCCACTGTAATTCTCTCAGGAAGAGGAAGGCCTGTTCTGCCATCATACAAAGTAAATTTGCCATCTCCTGGCAGACCCGCTTTCTTTAATTCTTCTTCAATATCCTCTTCATCGGCTCCGGCCATCGCAGGGGATTCTGCCACATATCCTAATTCGTGAGCTGCCATTCCCAAATGTGTTTCCAAAATCTGCCCCACATTCATTCTGGAAGCTACACCCAAAGGATTAAGAATAATATCAATAGGGGTTCCATCTTCCAAAAAGGGCATTTCTTCCTCCGGGACTACTCTGGAAATTACACCCTTGTTCCCATGACGTCCAGCTAACTTATCTCCTGCTTGAACCTTTCTTATCTGAGCTACTTGGACTTCTACCCTTTTAATAATTCCGGGCTCAAGTTTATGACCTTCTTCTCTGGAAAAAATCTTTATTCCAACCACCCTTCCTCTTTTTCCATGTTCCACAGTCAAAGAGCTATCTTTAACATCCCTTGCCTTTTCTCCGAAGATAGCTTTTAATAATCTCTCTTCAGCTGTCAAACTTGCTTCCCCCTTAGGCGAAATCTTACCTACTAAAATGTCGTTAGGTCCTACCTCAGCTCCAGTTCTAATTATACCTTCCTCATCTAAATCTTTTAATTTCTCTTCTGAAACATTTGGAATATCAGAAGTAGTAATCTCAGGACCTAACTTTGTATTCCTGACATCGCAGGTAAAGTTTTCAAGATGAATAGAAGAAAAGTAATTGTTTTTTACCAATCTCTCTGAGATTATAATGGCGTCCTCAAAATTTGAACCTCGCCAAGAAAGAAAAGCTACTAAAACATTCTGCCCCAAAGATAATCTGCCGTTGGAGATTGCTCCACCATCGGCTAAAAGACAATCCTTAGAAAACTTTTGTCCTTTTTTGACAGCCGGTCTTTGGTGAAAACAAGTATACTGATTAGTTCTGACAAAAGTTTTAAGATTATACTTTTTAGTTTTTCTTTTCTTGTTTTTAATTTCTATATGGCTAGCATCAACACTAATAACCGTTCCTGACTCATTTGCGAATAAAGCCTGTCCCGAATCTCTGGCTACTTTTTTTTCCACTCCAGTACCAACCAAAGGAACCTCGGGATAAATAAGAGGAACAGCCTGACGCTGCATATTAGATCCCATCAAAGCCCTATTAGCATCATCATTTTGTAAGAAAGGAATAAGAGAAGTACTCACAGAAAAGCATTGTTCTGTAGAAACATCAATATAATCTATTTTATCTACAGTTATAACTCCGGGAGCTCCCTTAATTCTAGCTTCTACCTTATCGGGCGGAATCTGAGAAAGAATCTTTCCTTTTTTGTCAACAGGAACTCCTCCATGAGCTATGTTGAACTTCTCTTCTTCAAAAGCATTTAAAAACTCAACATCAGAGGTAATTTTACCATTTTTCACTTTATAATATGGGGTCTCAATAAAGCCATATTGATTAACTGAAGAAAAAGAAGCCAAATGATTAACTAAACCAATATTAGGCCCTTCTGGTGTCTGAATAGGACAAATCCTTCCATAATGCGAGGGCTGGACGTCTCTGACTTCAAAACCTGCTCTCTCTCTGGTCAAACCTCCAGGACCTGTAGCCGACAATCTTCTTTTGTGTTCTAACTCAGCTAAAGGATTATCATTATCCATAAACTGGCATAATTGAGAAGAAGTATAAAACTCTTTGATTACAGCCATTACGGGCCTGGCGTTTACCAGTTGATTGGGAGTCATAGTATGAGCATCCAAAGTAGACATTCTGTCTTTGACAATTCTTTCCATTCTCATTAAACCTATTCTTATCCTGTTCTGAAGCAACTCTGCCAGAGTCCTTACTCTTCTATTGCCCAAATGATCTATTTGATCGGATTTAGCTTCTGGATTATTATTCAACCTAACAATTTCCCTCATTACAGCAAGAATATCTTCTGGTCTTAAAACTCTATCTTCTGGAGTAATCTCTTCTTCTTTTTTAGAAGCAAGTTCTGGCAAACGTTTTCCTATTCTCCATCTTCCTACTTCAGACAAATCATATCTGTCAAAATTAAAGAAAGTGTTTTCAATCAACTCTTTGGCTGTATCCGGGGTAACCATATCCCCAGGTCTCAATCTTTTGTAAATTTCCACCAAAGCTTCACCTTGATTTTCAGCGCTGTCTTTAGTTAAAGTTTTATCAATATAATCTATTTCTCCTCCTTTTCTTACATCTTCAAACTTTTTTTTAATCTCTTTTTCTGACCAGCCACCAAAAGCTTTTAGCAAAGTAGTAGCTGCTACTTTTCTCTTCCTGTCAATTTTAACTCCGATAAAACCCGTTGAATCTGTTTCAAATTCCAACCAAGCTCCTCTATTAGGAATAATTTTTGCCCCAAAACAATTCTTGCCCTGAACTATCCTTAAAGTAAAGAAAGCGCCGGGAGAGCGGATAAGCTGGGCTATAGCTACTCTTTCCACTCCGTTGACAACAAAAGTTCCCCTTTTTGTCATAAGGGGAAAATCAGCTAAAAAGATTTCTTGCTCTTTGGTTTCTTTTTTTTTGAGGTTTACAAGTTTGGCTTTGACTCTTAGAGAAGCTTCAAAAGACTCATTATTCTCTTTAGCTTCTAAATCGTCTTTCCTTTTGGGCTCATCTAACTTATAATCTGTAAACCAAAGCTCAAACTCTTCTCCGGTATGGTCTTTAATAGGTGAAATCTCTGAAAAAAGATCTTTAATACCCTTTTCCCAAAACCACTGCCAGCTCTTTTTCTGAAGAGTTAAAAGATAAGGTCTGGCTAAAGAAACTTTTGATTTGGAAAAGTTTTTTATTTTGAGGTCAGGCATCATTTTTTAATTTAAAAAACACCCTTAAAAGAAACTTTATCAGGGCAAAAGAATTAATTTAATTTTAAAAAAGGGGGGAAGAAAAGATAAAATTATTAAAATTTAAACAGATAAAAAAGATATTTTGATATAAAACATCCCTTCTCTAATTTCAAAATTAGCTAATTAAGATTTTACTCTTTTCAAAAGTATTGTCAACCCTAAGCCCTGAATTCCTCTAAAAGCATACCTTTTCAGAGAACACCTCGCAGTCAAGCCCCTC
>CAZFHD010000051.1:0-3134 GCA_964518455.1 uncultured Candidatus Saccharibacteria bacterium
AAAGAGAATAAAGAAAAGAATTACCTGAACTAAAGGGCGAGAAAAGAAGTTTTAAAAACTCACCACCAATAATTAAATAAGCTAAAAGAGCGCCGGTCAGTCCTGTAATTACGACTAAGAAAGTAAATTTTTTCCATCTTTCTCCTAGATATTCTTTAACATAACCTGGCAATCTATGAAGTCCTTTAGTCTCCAAAATTACTTCCCCATAAACAGAATTAAGCAAAAAGACCATAGCTCCCATTAAGAGAAAATAAAAGAGAACAACAAAAAAACCGGCTTTAAAAGCCACAAAAGGCAAACCAAATATTCCCACTCCTATTGTTGTTCCCAAAAGAACAGAAAGGGCTTTAAAAAAAACTCCTTTTTTCATAATCCAAAGCCTGCCTAACGCTAGTCTTTGCCAAAAACCTTACGTTCAAATTTACCTAATCCGAACAAAATCAAAACAGCTAAAACAGTAGCTACTAAAGCCAAGAAATATAAGTTTGCTCCAATAGCTACTCCAATAGCTGCTGCCGTCCACAAACCCGCTGCTGTAGTTAAACCTTCAACCCGGAACTGACGATAGATTATTATCCCAGCGCCGATAAAACCTATGCCGGTAGCTACGGCTAAAACCACTCTGGAAGGATCAAAACTTAATCCTATTTTACCCTCGAACTGATAAAAAAGATTATTAGCCAGGATAGTAAAAAGACAAGCTCCAAGAGTTACCAGACTGTAGGTTTGCAGTCCGGCCTCTTTTTTCTTGTATTCCCTTTCTGCTCCAATTAACCCTCCTAAGACAACAGCCAAAACTAATTGAATTATAATTTGAATATTATCCATAAACGATTAAACTTTAAATTCTAAATCTAAATTCCTTTTTAGGATTTAGCGATTAGAATTTAAACCTTATATACTTTATATCCGTCTCTCGCTTTCTTTTTGACTTTCAAACCCACTTCGTCTCCTTTTTTAGCTTTCTTAACCTTTTCGTGTTCTGACTCCATAGATTCTACTTTCTGAGTAAAGTCTGTATCCTCCCCTCCAGCAATTCTAATCTCGTCTCCCACAGAAAGCGGAGCTGATAACTTGATGACAGCTACTTTAATTTTAGAGAAAAAGTGAATAACTTCACCTATTAATTTTCCTTCCTCTTTATTGGCCATAATTATAATAGAATTAAATACTTTTAAGACCTTTCTTTCATTATAACAAAAAATCAGCAAACTAAAAACAGGAATCTTGAAATTCCCGTTCTTAGTAGAGGGGGGACAGGACTTAACAAAGTTGATCTTTTTCTTCAAAACCAGGGTTGGACTTTCCCGGGGATATCCTAAGATCTTTTTCGTCAATTCCCGTTGTCCTTTTGGGGATCTTACCCCGCACCCCCTCGTGTTCTATATTAACCAAGCAAAAAAGTATGTCAAGAGAAAAAATACATATGCCCCCAGCAGGAGTCGAAGGAGTTGCCCGAAGGCATTGCCGCCTCGTTTCACTCGGCGCAATTCGGGAGGCAGATTTTCAGCACACTGAAAAACAGAAAACAAAACACCACTAAAGGGTGGTTTGTTTTCTGTGCCCCCAGCAGGAGTCGAACCTGCATCTAAGGCTTAGGAGTCCTTTGTTCTAATCCATTGAACTACAGGGGCCATAAACAGTTTTTAATTTTTAATTTCCAATTTACAATTTCTAATTCTATTTAAGATTAACAAGTTTTCCACTTGTTTACAAGGGTTTTAATTGGTAAAATAAACCCAGTAATACAACTTTGACCGTCGCCCCTGGCGACAAATTAAAAATTGTCAAAGATGATATACTGGGTAAAACAATGACAGAAAAATCACCAATTATTGAAATTGCAAAAAGAGTTTGTCCTGCAGTAATAACAATTGTTATTTCTAAAGATCTTCCCCAGATCGAAGGGTTTTATTTTGTTCCCTCCGGAGGAAAAAGCTTTATTATGCCTAAAATTAAAAAGGGAAAGAACGAAAAGGTAAAGGTCGGTGGGGGATCAGGATTCATTATTTCCTCAGACGGATTTATTCTAACTTCCCGCCATGTAGTTCAAGATCCTGAAGCAGAATATACTGTAATTTTAGAGCCAGAAAAAAAATACAAAGCCAAGATTTTAGCTAAAGACCCAATCAATGATATAGCTATCTTAAAAATTAATGCTAAAAATCTTCCTTATTTAGAATTAGGGGATTCTCAAAAAACAGAGATAGGAGAATCCGTAATAGCTGTAGGAAACGCTTTGGGTGAATTTCACGATACTATAAGTTCTGGCATTATTTCTGGGATTTCAAGATTTGTAAGAGCTACTAATGAACTAACTCTTAAATCAGAAAACCTGAGAGGATTAATCCAAACTGATGCTGCTATCAATCCCGGGAATTCGGGAGGCCCTTTAATTAATATGGAGGGAAAAGTAATAGCTATTAATACAGCAGCTGTTAGAGGAGCTCAAAACATAGGTTTTGCTATTCCTATAAACTATGCCGGAAAAGATCTAAGAGAAGTCAAAAAATACGGAAAGATAAAGGTTCCTTTCTTGGGAATAAAACACATCCTTCTTACAGAAGAGATAGCTAAAAAGAATAAGCTTCCAGTAAACCATGGGGCTTTAATTGCCAGAGAAAGCTTGGGAGAATCAGCTATTGTTAAAGGTTCTGCAGCTGAGCAAGCAGGTCTTCAAGAGTTTGATATAATTTTAGAAATAAATGGAGAAAAAATCACTCCTGAAAATCCTATCTCCAACACTCTTCAAAAATGTAAAATAGGAGAAGAAATTGAGCTAAAGATTTTAAGAAATAAAAAGAAAATTAACTTAAGGGCAAAACTTAAAGAAAGGAAGTGAGTTATTTTTCCTCTTGAATCCGTCTTTCTATTGAAGAATTCAATTCTATCATTTCAAATCTAGTTTCTACTACCTTTTTATATTGATTCAGAATTAACCACCCAACCAGAAAAGTGACTGAAAAGAGAATAATGAAGCCTACAGGAGTAGAAACTTTTTTATTTAAAATACCCCACATACAATTGTAATTATACCACAACAAAAAAGCCCGAGGAAATAATCCTCGGGCTACTTGGTGGCTAGTCGGATTCGAACCGGCGACGGCTCTTCCACAAAGAGCAGTGTTACC
>CAZFHD010000052.1:0-253 GCA_964518455.1 uncultured Candidatus Saccharibacteria bacterium
TAAAATTACTACAATTTTTATTCCGCTAGTCAGAAACCAGGTTTTTAAAATAGGAATAAGATTCTGATAATTCATAATACGTGCGGTGGGGGTGGGATTCGAACCCACGGTAATCTTTCGACTACACCTGCACTCCAAGCAGGCACTTTCGTCCACTCAGTCACCCTACCTTGGCAAATCCGATATCATCCCGCTAATCACAGGATGTTGAACAGCAAACTTATACTTTAATAACTTTAAAACAGCTAGAAAA
>CAZFHD010000052.1:263-3008 GCA_964518455.1 uncultured Candidatus Saccharibacteria bacterium
ATTTGAGAAATTGTAGAATATTGGCTGGCAAACTTATAATTTAAGAGTTTCAAGATTATTAAGAAATCTAATATCTCTTCTCTTAAGGGTTCTGGCCCCATAAATATCTCAACAAATTCTTCCAATAAGTTTTTAATATAATTGTTTAAAGCTTGATAATCTGCTTCTTTTTCTAAATAATCAATTATCTTTTTAAACTCTGCCCTATCCAGCCAAATCCCATGACATAAGTTACAAACATCTACTACTACTTTAGAATCTCCGTAATATACCTCATAAAGAGGAACTCTGCAATAAGGACAAAGTCTTATGCCATAAGATATCTTAAAATCTCTCTTATCTTTCCATAAATCGACATCAAACCATTTCAGTTCTTTATCTTTCTCGTCTTTTGCCCATCTTAATTCTTCCTCTTCAAAAAAAAGACCATAACATTTAGGACAATAATCTACTTCTACTCCATAAAGAATAGCACTAGAGAGTGGTATTTTACACCTTGGACATTTTTTACCAGCTAAAATATCTGTTACTTGAGATTTTTTAATCTTAGTTTTCATAATTTAAACTCCCATCCCTCTTAAAGCTTCAACTCTTTGTTCTATGGGTATAAAGAGTCATAACTCTCAGAAGTCAACTTTCACAGGTTCCCTTGTCGCAGCTTCTTTTATTTCAAACAAGTCCATTTTTTTGAAACTAAACATAGAAGCTATAACTTTCTCCGGGAAACGTTCAATTTTAATGTTTAAATCCCTAACATTGCTGTTGTAAAATCTTCTGGCTACCATTATCTTGTCTTCTGTATCTCTAAGCTCTCTTTGAAGCTCAAGAAAGTTCTGAGAAGCTTTTAATTGAGGATAATTCTCAGAAACAGCAAACAAACTTTTCAAAGTGGATGAAAGAACATTTTCTGCTTCAGCTTGTTCTTTCACGCTTTCAGCCTGCATAGCTTTAGCCCTGGCTTTTGTAACTTTCTCAAACAATTCTCTCTCATGAGTAGCATAACCTTTAACCGTTTCCACCAAATTGGGAATCAGATTATACCTTCTTTTAAGCTGGATACCTATGTCTGACCAGGCTTCTTTTGTCCTATTTTTTAGAGTAATAAGACAGTTATAAATGAAAATCGCCCAAAAAACTATTAGAGCTAATGCCCCCAAAACAATAAAAAGAATTATCATCTTATTAGAAACTCTTCCTTATGTAAGATATTTCAGAAGAGTTAAATTATTTATCTAAATCCCTCTGTGAAACAGTGGTTTGAATTTTAATCTGAGGCTTAAATTTAAAATCAACACCTTCCCTTTCCCTTGTTATATCTAAAGAAATTGTAACTCTTGGCTGGGATTCGGGATTAGGACTTCCTTCTTCACCATCTAAGTAAACCGAAAACTTATTAACTTTAAAATCATTAGAAAAAAGAGGTAACCAACCTAACCAATTTTCTCCCTCTTTCTTGTTCTCTTTTAGATTGTTATCTGTTCCTTTAGAAAATGCCTGACATACCTTATCATAATTCAAAAACATCACTCCTGGCTCTGTTGTTTCATTATAATTATCACCTAAACCGATACAATCTCCGGTCTTATCCTCTTTAGCCATTCTTATGCTTCTACTCATATATTCCATAGCGTAACTGGTTTGATCCAATAAAAACTGAGTAGCTAAAGTATATCTCTGGACTCGAACTACCGAAACAAAAACACTAATAATAGCTCCCACTAATATAGAAAAAATTAAAGCAACAATTAACATTTCTATTAGGGTAAATCCCGCACCCTTTTTTGATTTAGTTTTCTTTATCATAAATATTATTGACTTCCCCAATAATCATATAAGTTCTCTTGAAGCTTAAAGAGACCTCCCTCTTTTCCTCTCCAATTTACTGTAACAACAACTTTTAGAATATTTTCCCCTTGGTCATCGGTTGTATCTTCAATTTCAATTTTTCTAGTAAATCCTGAAAGAGAACCACTTAAATAATTGTAAAAGTTATTAGTATTATTAATCTTCAATTCTCCTGGATCTTCCGAATTAAGATGGGGGGTCAAGTCTGAATCATCATACTCTGCTTCACAGTATTTTGAAGAGGGATCACAAATATCAAGGCCCGTTTTCCAGTTATCTTCTTCTATCCAATTTGTATCCCTAATATTCCTAACTATTTCAACTCCCTCCTGGGCTAAATAAGCTGCTTTAAGCCGGTTTGTAGAAACTGAAACTCTAGAAAGAGGATATTGAGCCATATTATAAGTTCCAATCAATCCCACGATTATTACAAAAATAGTAACAATAAGCTCTAAAAGAGTAAATCCTTTTTGATTAGATTTAAACATTTATTCAATAGTGATTAACCCAGCTTTATTTACAGTAACAGTTTTGGTTTTGGATGGGTCGTTTTTAACTTTCAGCACAATGGATACGTCTGCTACATCAAGCTCGCCAGGACCATAAAAACAAACAAAAGGATCAGGCGGTTCGAAAACAATATCAAGTGTGTTTCCTAAACCACTAAAAGAATCAATTGCAACTTCATTAAAATCCGGATTAAATAAGGGTATATCAAAATCGGGCGATGCTCCTTTATATTTTTTATTCCCATTGCAGTCAGCAAATAAGATATATTTATTGTCATCCTTATCAAAATTTATGCCATATCCATATTTGTAATCTTCATGTCCTAAACAACCTTCTTCTTCTTTTACCGCCATTGCCATCTCCTGGGCCCTTCTAATATCCTGGGCTAAC
>CAZFHD010000053.1:0-2758 GCA_964518455.1 uncultured Candidatus Saccharibacteria bacterium
GAAAGACCGGCAAACATTGAGGAAAAAAGCATGGTCATACCAATAATTCCTGGGACTAAAAAATCAAGATAGCTTGTCTCTTGAGACACTCCCGGAAGATTAAAACCAGAATTAAAGCCCAGTCCCATAAACAAAAGAAAGAAAAAAGGCATAGCTAAAGAGCCAATTATTCGGCTTTTAGCTCTTAAAAATCTTTTCATTTCCCTTAACCACATTACATATATCACTTGAAGGTTTTTTGATTTCATAATTCAAGATTATGTATTAATACCTAAGCGAATCAAGTTTCTCGAGGAGCAAAGCGACGAGAGATTCTTATTTCAAGAGTATGTGATTATTCCTTAGCGAATCAAGTTTCTCGAGGAGCAAAGCGACGAGAGATTCTTATAATTTTATCTTCCAAATCTTCTCCTCATTGCCATTTTATTTTTATCAGTTTGACTAGCCTCCCTTTCTCTAATAGTTTTACCTGTAAAGTACAAAAAAACATCTTCCAATGTTGGTTTTCTGAGATTAATAGATTTTATTTCAAAGCCAAGATTTTTTTGGTCAATTTTCATCAAAAGTGGGATTTTCCTTTCACCTTGTTCGCAATTTAAATCAATGACTCCGTTATGTTGATTAATCTTCTTCGCCCAGAGAATTTTTTGAAAAACCGGAAAAGCCTTCTCAGAAGGTACCGCTTCAATTGAAATCACATCCCCACCTAAGATATTCTTTAAATTTGAGGGAATATCCAAAGCGACGATTTCCCCAAAATCCATAATAGCCACTCTCTGGCAAAGATAGTCGGCTTCTTCCATATAATGAGTAGTTAAAACAATAGTTACTTTTTCTTTTTTATTTAATCTTAAAATATAATCCCAAATATGGCGTCTGGTTTGAGCATCTAGTCCTAAAGTGGGCTCATCTAAAAACAAAATTTTAGGATAATGCATTAGGCCCCGGGCAATTTCTAGTCTCCTCTGCATTCCTCCAGAATAATCTTTAACTAAAATATTCGCTTTATCATAAAGTTCAATCAACTCCAAAACTTCTTTAATTCTTTTTTGGCGAGTTTCTTTGTCTAAACCGTAAAGCCGAGCATGAAAATCTAAATTTTCAAAACCGGTTAAACGACTATCTAAAGCTGGCTCCTGAAAAACGATGCCGATAGAATTTCTAACTTCATTTTTCTGTTTCAGAATATCAAAATCCCAAACTTTTGCTTTCCCTCTATCCAGTTTCATTAAAGTAGCTAGCATTTTAATAGTCGTCGTCTTTCCCGCTCCGTTAGGTCCCAATAAACCAAAAATTTCTCCCTTTTTAACTTTAAAAGAAACATTATCTACCGCTTTTAATCCGTTGAATTCTTTAGTTAGATTTTTTATCTCAATTGCCCACATAGAGTTCATTCTAACTTTTCTTTAATTTTTTAATTGTCCCGTCTGGCATCATGCTATCCGGATGAAACTCGCCTCTCTCTTCCATTTGATATCTTTTACAATTTTCCCAATTCTTTTCACTTTCACAGTACTCCCCTTTCCATCTATCATTTATCTCCCCATCTTTCTCCAATCTTCTTAGAGGACAAATATCGTACCATTTACAAGTCATATTTCTACTACCCGGCCTACTCCACCTTCAATGTATTTTTGGGGATATAACTTTTTGAGTTCGGCTTTGTGTTGAGTACAATGAGTAGGACAAATTAATTCTAAATCTTTGAATAGCCCAAATTCAGAAAATCCATGCATTCCCCCAATAACCGCATAGATTCTACCAAATTTTCTAGCTGCATCTAAAATATGACCCATATAGGGATGAGAGCATCCAACAATCAAAACTATCCCTTTATCAGTTAAAACTCCCATACTCTGTTCAATTCCCTCCAGCTCTCCAGTAGAAAATACATTCTCGTGAATTTTTGTTGGCTTCTCAACAACAATAACTTCTCTATCTTTCAATCCATGAAATGAAGAAGGGATATAAATTTTAGCTTTTTTATTCACTCTTAAAAATTCAGAAAGTCCGCCAATATGGTCAAAATGAGCATGGGAAATAAAAACTTCATCAATTGAAGCAGGATCTATCTCCAATTTTTTCATATTGTTAAGTAAAATTCTTCCATCAGCTCCGGTGTCAAATAAAATCTTAGGGGTATCTTTTACTTCAATTAAAGCGGAAAACCCCCAATCAGGTTGAAGGTCTTCCCTAGAAGCAGTATTATCATAAATAATAGTAATTTTCATTTTAAATTTTCCTTTTTCTACAAAGAGAGCTAATAAAAATAATTAATCCAGAAATTATTATGGCTGAAATTAAAGTTCCAAAAGCAGTTAAGACATTTTCTAACAAATTGGGTTTAAACATCAAAATCATCCCTAAAAACAAAATCATAAATCCAGACATCAGTTTTAACCTTCTCACCCAACCTTTACTAAATGTTTTCTTTCCTAAAGTAGTCGCAAAAATTAAAACTATTACAGTGAGAGGCACTATATAAATAAGATTATAAAAAACTAGATAAAGATAATATTGGAAAGAAGACAAACTTCTGAGAGTTAAAGCTCGAGTATAAACCATAGGGAATCCAAAAGTGCAAAGAAGTTCATATAGATTAACCGTGCCAGCTATTATCGCGCTTCCTAATCCCAACGCCCAAATAGAATTAGTAGTTTTTAATTTTTTAACTCTTTGTATAAACTTTGATTTAGTAGATTTAGGAAGAGTAAAAGAAATCCCTTTTTGAAAAAAGAAATAATCCAGGAGGCCCTAA
>CAZFHD010000054.1:0-2697 GCA_964518455.1 uncultured Candidatus Saccharibacteria bacterium
TTTGGCGGGCAGGCAAAATTAAAAAACATATTACAAACAATAGAATAAGAGCTAAAGAGGTTAGGGTCATAGATGACAACGGTAAGCAGATCGGAATAATGAATTTACAAAAAGCGCTCCAATTAGCTAAGGAGCGCAACTTAGATTTAATCCAAGTAACAGATAAAGTAAAACCCCCTGTTTGCAAAATAATGGATTACGGCAAATACACCTATCAGCAAAAAAAGAAAGAAAAAACTGCCAAACAACATCAAGGGGGAGAATTAAAAGGAATAAGGTTAACTTTTAGAATTTCAGACCATGATATGAAGATAAGAGCTAAACAAACTGCAAAATTCTTAGAAAAAGGAAACAGAATAAGAATTGAAATGAGATTAAGAGGAAGAGAAAAAGCTCTCCAAGACCATGCTAAAGAAAAAATAAGAGATTTTCTGAAAATTCTTAAAGAGTTAACCCCTATAAAAATAGAAAGAGATACAAAGAAGAAACCAAGAGGCCTAACTATGATTATCTCTAAACAATGAAAACAAGAAAATCAATAAAAAAAAGATTCAAAATAACAAAAAAAGGCAAAGTCCTTAGAAGACATGTAGGACAAGACCATTTTAGAGCTAAAAAATCAGGAAAAAAGAAAAGAAAGCTCAAAAAATGGGTAGAAGTTTCAGGTCCCGAAGCTAAAAGAATAAAGAAAGAATTAGGAATAGGAAAATAATATGACAAGAGTTAAAAGAGGAAAAACAGCCCACAAAAGAAGAAAAAAGGTCTTAAAACAGACCAAAGGTTTTAAATGGGGAAGAAAATCTAAATACAAAGCTGCGAAAGAAGCCCTAATGCATGCTAGGGTTTACGCCTATAGAGATAGAAGGACCAAAAAGAGAGAATTCAGAAAACTTTGGCAAATTCAGATTAACGCAGCTGTTAGAAAACAGAGTTTAAACTACAGCCGTTTTATTCATAGTTTAAAAGAAAAAAACATTGAATTAGACAGAAAAATTTTATCAGAATTAGCCAAAAATCATCCACAAGTTTTTAAAAAAGTAGTAGAAAAAGTAAAGGAGTAATCTCAAGGAACAATCCCATTTTTAATCTTTACTCCCTCTTTCCGAAGTAGAGATATTTTTGTCTTCTTTCCTCTATTGTATCCTCCAATATTCCTATCTGTTCTTATCACTTGATGACAAGGAATCCTAGAATCTTTGTTCTTATCCAAAATATTATCCACAACTCTAAAAGCCCGAGGAGATCCAGCTTTCACTGCTACCTCTTTATAGCTTAAGGTCCTGCCTTTTGGGATTTTCTTAACAACCTCAAAAACCTTCTTTTGAAATAATAAATTCATTAGCTTTCTTTAAAATATCTTTGGCTTTCTTAAAAGTAAGCTGATTCAGAGCTTCTTCATAAGGCAGCCATTTAAAGCCTTGATGTTCAAAAGAAATCTTCACTTTTTTTGTTTTGGTTTTTGCTAAATAAAAAACAACTATTTTGAAAACTAAAGGCGCTTTTTTCCGCGCCTTGCCTTTTAAACCATAACTTTTACGAAAAAAATATTTTATATACTCTTTAAACCCCTCTATTATTTCAACATCCTCAATACCAGTTTCTTCTACTATTTCTCTTTTTACTGTATCTTCTTCTGATTCATTTTTCTCAATGTGTCCCTTGGGAAATTCCCAATGTCCTGCTTCATAATGCAAAAGCAGGTAATAAAATTTATTACCTTCTTTTCTAAAAACTATAGCTCCTGCTGATTTCTCTCTTGGCATATTTTACTTGAAGAATTTTAAAAGTTCTTCTAAGGGTTGAGTATTAATTATGTCTTTTTTTTCTGCCCAGCCACGGCGAGCTTGGGCTATTCCATATTCTATAAATTCCATTTGGTCTTTTTGATGAGAATCTGTGTTAATTACCATTTTTACTCCTGCCTCTTTCGCTCTTCTAATATAGGTATCTTTTAAATCTAATCTCAGAGGAGAAGAATTGATTTCCAAAATCACGCCAAATTCTTTAGCCACTTTCAAAATTTCATCAAAATCAATTTGGTATTCATCTCTCTTCTGAATTATTCTTCCTGTTGGATGAGAAATAATGTTAATATTTGGATTTTTCATTGCTTTAATTATTCTTTCTGTCATTTTTTCTCTGTCTATCTTAAAAGAAGAATGAACGCCTGCTATCACATAATCCAGCTTAGTTAACGCTTGGTCTTTAATATCCAGAGAGCCATCTGTCATTATGTTTGCCTCACAGCCCTGCAGTATTTTAAATCCTGAAAGTTTTGAATTTAATTTATCAATTTCTTTCCTTTGCTGAGTCAATTGTCTTTCATTTAATCCGCGCTCAATTCTTAAAAATCTTGTATGGTCTGAAATTCCAATATATTCATATCCCATTTTTTGAGCAGTTTCTGCCATTTCCTTAATTGAGTTATTACCACCATCCCAGTTAGAATGACAATGTAAATCTCCTTTAATATCTTTGTAATCAATAATCTTAGGTAATCCGTTAGGCTTGCCCTGAGCTTGCCGAAGGGCTGCTTCAATTTCCCCTGTATTGGTCCTCATTTCAGGAGGGATAAAAGGTAAACCTATAGCTTTATAAACTTCTTTTTCTGTTTTTCCAGCTATTATCTTCTTTCCCTTAAACACTCCGTACTCATTAAGTTTTAAACCTTTTGCCATAGCAATCTTTCTGGTAACT
>CAZFHD010000055.1:0-2667 GCA_964518455.1 uncultured Candidatus Saccharibacteria bacterium
TTCCTTAAGTTCTTCTTGATGAGCATGTCCGCCGGCATGAATATCCATCATTTTATAGTGAAAAACCTTAGTTCCTCGGCGATAAAATTCATCTTTTAAAACTTGAACTGTTCTTTCGTTGCCGGGAACCACCGAGGAAGAAAAGATAATTGTATCTCCTTTTTTAAGATGGATGAATTTATGCTCTTGGTTGGCAATTCTCATTAAAACCGCCCGACCTTCTCCCTGAGCGCCGGTGCAGATAATAGTTATTTTCGCATCAGGGCAATTGGATATTTCTTTTGCTTTAATTAATGTGCCCTTTTTTATTTTAAGATATCCTAAATGTCTGGCGATTTCTACATTAGTTTTCATTGAATAGCCTTCAATACAAACTTTTCTTCCATGTTTTTCAGAAAGGGTAATAAGTTGTTGAACCCGATTTAGAAGAGAAGCAAAGGTAGCAGCAATAATTCGTCCTTTTGTTTTTTTAAAAATTTCGTCTAAGTTTTGTTCAATTGTTTTTTCTGAAAGAGAGTGGCCGGTTTCTTCGGCATTAGTTGAATCTGAGATTAAAAACAGGATGCCTCTTTTCCCTAACATTTCTAATTTTTTAAAATCAGTAGGGAGTTCATTAACTGGATTTTGGTCAAATTTGAAATCAGAAGTAATTAAAATATTTCCTACTGGTGTTTTGATGAAAAAACCAAGATTGCCGGGAATATTATGGTTTTGGCGAAAAGATTCAATATCAAATGGACCAAGTTTTATTTTATCACCATTTTTGATGGTAGTAATATCTAACTTTGGCAGGTGGGAAAATTCTTCTTGCCTTTTCAAAATGATTCCTCGGGTAAGAGCAGAACTGAAAAAGGGAGGATTACCAATTTTTTCAATTAGATAAGGGATAGCGCCAATGTGGTCGTAATGGCCATGGGTAATAACTACTCCTAAGATATTTTTTGTTTTGTTTTTTAGGTAACCAATATTAGGAATAATACAATCAATTCCCGGCATGTTTTCTTCTGGAAAACCAAGGCCCATATCAACAATTAAAACTTTCTCCTTATATTCAAAGAGCATCATATTTCTTCCGACTTCGCCTAATCCTCCAAGAGGAATTATTTTAAGATTTTGTATTTTTTGAGTTTTCTGCATAGGTTTTTAAATTTTAAGCCTTAAAGAATTGTGCGGGCAGGAGGATTTGCCAGCCCTAGGCTGGTCCGCCTTGGGCGGAAACCCTTGAGTAAATAATATTCTTTTTTATAAATTCTCTACCCTTTCCTGTTTTTAAGAATTTCTCTCTAATCCGGGCATCTTTTTCTGATCTATATGCTTCATAATATATTAATACTATAGGTCTTCTATTTTTGGTTGATGATACTATACCTCTTCTATGTTCTACAAATCTTTTTTTAAGATTTGAACTATAACCAATATATAATTTATTATCCTTCAAACTTTGGAGAATATAAACATAAAACATGTTAATGTGCCGCGGGAGAGATTCGAACTCTCAAGCCCTTTCGGGCACTAGCTCCTGAAGCTAGCACGTATCCCAGTTTCGTCACCGCGGCTCAACCTTTCAAAAAATCTAAATCTTTAGGGATGGATTTTAAGGGTTTTTTAAAATGAAGTTTAGGGATCTTTTTATAGTTTTTGTTTTTTATCCAACCTCCTCTGGTGTAATAATAGCAACCGCCTTTAATTTTCTGAATTGGCTTATAGTCGCTTTTAGCTTCTTCTGCCATCCAATTTGCCATTTTTAATTCTTTTTGAGAAGGATTAATAGTAATATGGGCATAATAGGAAGGGATTACAGCCACTTCTCCTTTTTTAGCTTCAATAGCGTAAACATCTTCTATCGCCCCTTTTTCTCCTTTTTGCATAAAGAAGATAGCTTTGCCTTCCAGAACAATGTAAACTTCCCCATAGCTTCCTATGTGCTTGTGGCCTTTCGTTTTGACGAACTCTTTTCCCAGCATTCTTGGAGGTATAATTGTAATGTCATATCTCAAGCCGTTTTTTCTCTTAAGGCCTCTATACATATAGTAAAGTTCAAGATTGGGAGCTGTTTTTAGCCATTCTTTGTCATAAATAACGTCCCTCATGTCATTTAAATAACGGATGTCAGGCCTGCCCCGTAGGGAGCTTGCCTGCCCCGTAGGGAACTTGTTCTCCTTTGGGGCTCTTCTTCGGGGTGTTTTGTTTTTTAGATCTATCTCCATTTTCTCTTGGTTTTAATGTACCAATTTTCTATTCCGATAAAACGTTTTGATGGTTCTGTAATCTTTTTTATATCAGTTCCTTTTATTTCATCGGAGATAGCATAAAGATAAGGAGGGCTGTAGAGAAAAATAGCTGGAATATCTTGGAGAATGATGTTTTGGAAAGAAGCGAGCTTTTCTTTTCTTATTTTAGGATCTGATGCTTTTCTGTTTTCTTCTAATAATTTATCTACTTCTTCGTTTTCGTAGAGAGCTAAGTTTAATCCCGGATCTTTTTTCTGGGAAGAATGCCAAAAAGGGAAGGGATCTGGAATAGCTCCCAGAACTTCTCCAAAAAGAAGAGCTTGGTATTCTCTGGGCTTTATAACCTCCTGCTCTAACTCGGAAGCTGCAAAGGTTTTAATTTCTATTTTAAATCCTAATTTCTCCCTTTGTGTTTTTACAAGATTAGCTACTTTTA
>CAZFHD010000056.1:0-2381 GCA_964518455.1 uncultured Candidatus Saccharibacteria bacterium
ACTTATTAATACGATAAAAGGATGCATTTGGGTGCATCCTTTTTTATCTTTAATATTTAATATAAAATTTACGGCTTAGTGAGTAATAATTTTTTAAGCAGGATAAGAGCTCGTCTATGCCTACTTTTAATGGTGTTAAGGGGTTCATCTAATACCTCGGCAATTTCTCTAAAATTGAAGTGGTCATTATAGCGGAGAAACAATACCATACGGTATTTAGGATTCAGTCGATTTATTGCTACATTAAGTATTTCTGCAATACCAGCTCGTTCAAGAACTTTATTGGGCAGAGGCGCGGGATCAGCGAGCGTTTTAGTAAGCAGGTTTTTTCCCTCTTCGTTTTCAAAATTAGAAAAGGGTATAGCTTTTTTCTTTCTCAGCCAATCAATAGAAGTATTTTTAGCAATACTGAAAATCCAAGTTTTGAAACTTTTATTTTTGTCAAATTTTTTAAGATTACGCCAGACCTTCACAAAAACTTCCTGTGTGATATCCTCGGCATCTTGAGAACTTCTAATATACCGACACACAAAACTGTAAATTGGCTTAAGATAGCATTTAATTAAAGTTTCAAGTGATTCTTCATCACCAGCAAGATACTTGGTTATAAGTTGTGTTTCTGAATTTGTAGTCATAACTAGATTAAATTATTTTGAAAATAATTAACCTTTTACTTGAAAACTTCTTCTCTTAATTTATTACAAGTTTAATATACTTTTCGCTGGAAAGCAATAGATTAGGATTTGGAAATCCGGCAACACTCATCAAGCCCGGAAGGCAAACAGTCAACTTTTGCTGCTCCGTAAGTTAAAAAAGATACCTGACCCCTTTTTCTCCAGAGTTGACATCATTTTTCAGAAATTCGCAAGTAAAAAAGAGGTTAAAAAAAAAGGGCGATTCTTTTTATTGAATCACCCTATGGTTTTCTTGGTCTGAAGAACAATTCTTTCAAATCAGGAGCTGGAGAAGGCAAAGAAGAACCTCCTTCTCCCATTCTTCTCCTTCGGCTTCTTCTCCTCCTCTGATATTCCTCTTCCTTTGCTTTTCTGGCTGCTGCTTCTTCCTCTCTTCTCCGAATCCTTTCTCTTTTTCTTTTTCTTTCTTCTTCTTCTTGTGCTTCCCTTCTCCTTCGGCTGCTTCTCCTCCTCTGATATTCCTCTTCCTTTCTAGCTAGATCATTTCGCATTTTCCCCCCTCTTTTTTTGATTTCATCTAAAATCTCGTTTGCAGAACGAAACTTCATTTTCCGTCTCCTTTCTTGTTAAAGTTTCTTGTTAAAGGACAATACAATACTCTAACTCTTTTTAGAGGAAATTTCAACCTTGCTTAAAAGGCTTAAAAGAGGACGGTTCTCTTTTAGACTTAATGAAAATTGTGTCAACTCTGAATTTTCTTAGGTCTTCCCCTGGAATTTAATGTTGAAGCAACAAAAGGTACTTGGCCTTTTTTTCTAATTTTTAATTAACAAACTTACGACTTTCTCGTAATAAGGTTTAGCTAATAATTTAGCCTTTTTAGATGAAATCCTATTATACATCCAATCTATTTTTCTTTTTATTTTATCTTTACCAAGAATTTTAACTAATTTAATATGTTTTGGGGCATTAATCTCTAAATAACTTATACTATCTGCGTCCTTAACTAAATTTGATTCTTCATCTCCACCCTCCTCATGATGTCTTATCATATCAGAAACTCTTTTTATTGATTTCTCATCATAACCTTCTTTTTTTAAAAATCCTACCACAATCTTAGCACCTTCTTCTTGGTGTTTCTTCAGTATTTCTTTATCGTTCATCTCTTTTTTCCCAAATAGTTCTATTGAGCTCTTCTTTCTAAAAGCTCTGGCAATATCATGAGAATAAG
Source organism: uncultured Candidatus Saccharibacteria bacterium (assembly GCA_964518455.1). Lineage (GTDB taxonomy): Bacteria > Patescibacteriota > Minisyncoccia > Minisyncoccales > GWA2-38-27 > CAZDXV01. The sequence goes on from CAZFHD010000056.1 coordinate 1,867, forward strand.
CTGCAATTAAAATTGGTTCATCGGCATCTGTTTTTAATTGTTTAACCCAATAAACAGTTCTCTCAAAATGTTTTGTGCTTTTTCCGCTAACACATTGCTTAAATGACTCGTTGACAAATTTTTTAGCTTTTTCCAACATCTTACTTTATTCTATCAAAAAACCGCCTTCTTGGCGATTTTTTATTTACTCAATGAAAATGGTGTCAACTCTGAATTTTCTTCTTAGATCTTCCCCTGGGATTTAATGTTAAAGCAATAAAAGGTTCCTTGACCCCTTTTTCACACAAGTTCCTTTCTTCAGTTTTTCTTCTATTCCAAATAATTCTTTTAGATTTTCCTCTGGTGTGTTTTCTTTCATAGATTTATTAGTCGGGTATCCCCCCATTAAGAATGCTAATACATATCCAAGTTCTATGCGGGGTTGTTTTATATCTCTTTAAACAATCTTTGTAAGCATTGAGAAAAGGGGACGCTCCACTTTTAAACGGGGAATTAGGCATTTTTAATAGATAATG
>CAZFHD010000057.1:0-2300 GCA_964518455.1 uncultured Candidatus Saccharibacteria bacterium
AAGCTAAAACCCTTGCCCCAAACCAGCCAGCCACCTTGTTTCTGCAATCTTCCCAAATACTTAAAGCTTGAGCCTCGTATCTTTTAGGAAAGATTAAAAAGATTACTCTTTCTGCCAAACTCTTTTCAGCTGACAAAAAGAAAGCGGTAACAATTACAAAAAGAGTAGTAAACACTCCTCCAAAAAAAGTAAATAAAACATTAAAGATGTTGCTAGCCATTTTTTCCAAGGTGCTTCCAAAAGATTTAACAAAAGTTTCAAAATCAGAAAAAGCTTCAAAACCTAATCCTGTTAAAGGAGGAGCTACTTTCTCAAAATACAAAGGCAAAGCATTTAGAAATTGTCTAATCTCGTGGGCAAACAAAGGAACGATCAAATAAATCAAAGAACTAAAAACTCCCAAGATCCCAACATAAATAAAAATAACTGCAATAATCCTAGGAATTCTTAATCTTCTATGGATAAAATCAATAGCTGGATTAAAAAGAACAGAAATTACTAAGGCGAAGATAAACCAAATAAAAATATCTCTAACAGCAAAAAGCAAATAAAAAATAATTATCGTAATAGATATTTTGAAGATCGTTTCCCAAGATATATCTAAAATCTTTTGATCATTCATATTTTTAATAGTTTTTGAAATTTTGCCTTATCTTTAAACGGTCCTATAATAGCTAAGTTCAATTTTTCAGGCCTAAAAATATCCTTACTAATTTTTAAAATATCATCAGTGCTTACTTTATCAATTTTAGCATAAACTTCTTTCGGAGTTAAAATCTTTTTTTGAAGAATTTCCTGAAGACCGTAAAAAGAGGCCTGAGTATCAGATGTTTCCAAAGCCAAAGCCATTTTTCCTTTTAAATTATCTTTCACTTTTTTAAGTTCTTCTGCCGATATCTTTTTTTGAGAAATCCTCTTATATTCTTCTAAAATAACAGAAATAGCCTTTTCTACTTTTTTATTGTCTGCTCCTATTTGAGTAACTAAAAACCCTGTATCCGAGTCTGAAGAAATATCTGTTTTAATATAATAAGCCAATCCTAAGTTCTCCCTTATTTCAATAAATAAACGAGAACTCATCATTCCTCCTAAAATTAATCCTAAAAGTTCCTGGCTGTACCTCTGGGGATGAAATAAGTTATATCCACGAACTCCCAAACAAAAATGAGTCTGGTCTGTCTTCTTATAATAAAGAAGACACTTGGGCTTTTCCTGTTTTTCTATAACAGGATATTTTTTGAATGTTTCTTTTTTCTTTACCCCAGAAAAATATTTTTTAATCTTTCTAATAGTTTCAGCACCTCTCGAAATATCGCCAGCCACACAAACAACAGTATTTGAAGCAGTATATTGAGTTTTCATATAATCCAGGATCTGCTGTCGAGAAATCCCTAAAACAGTTTTTTTAGTCCCGGCAATATCTCGACCCGCTGGCTGGTCTCCATAGAGTAATTTATTCCATAGGGTTTGAACATAAGAAGCCGGCTGGTCATGATACATATTAATTTCCTCTATAACCACTTTTTTTTCTTTCTTAATTTCTTTAACAGGCAGTTCTGAATTCAAATAGATATCAGAGATTATATCTAAAGCTAAACCAAAATGCTTTGAATTAACTTTAGCAAAATATCCTGTATACTCTTCTCCGGTAAAAGCATTATATTCTCCACCTACTCTATCTAAGGGCTCAGCAATAGCAATTTTATTTGGCCTTTTTTTTGTTCCCTTAAACAATAAATGCTCAAGTAAATGAGAAATCCCGTTTATCTTTTTTTTCTCATATTTAGAGCCAGTTGCAACCAGCACTAAAACAGTAACAGCTCGAGTGCTTTTTTGAGGAATAGTAATAATCCTTAAGTCATTTTTAAGGGTTGTTTTTTTAAATATTTTCACAATTCTTTTTTAGCTCTTAACATTTGAAACCTAATCTTAATTAATTAGTACGTCATCTTCATAAAATTATCTCTTGTTTTTATTTTCAAAATAACTTCCGGATAGTTTTTTCTCTTTTTTTAAAATAGCTATAACTTTCCATTTAATCCAGAAAAGAAAAGTTCTAAAATATCCCCTGCTTTCATACCTTCTCATAGAGGTAATTGTGCAGCAGTCAGTAAGAAGCTTATACTTCCCCCCTTTCAAACATGCTTTGCTGATAAAATCTTCAAACTCGGCAATCTTCTTTTCTTCATTAAACCCTCCAACCTTTTCAAAAATACTCCTGTGGCAGAATAACATACCGTCAATTACTCCTTTGTATATCCTTAATCTATGAATCCAATTTTTAAAAAAGAAAAATATCC
>CAZFHD010000058.1:0-2193 GCA_964518455.1 uncultured Candidatus Saccharibacteria bacterium
AAAGTGTTTGCCCTTTTGGGGCAATAGAGAAAACGGATAAAGAAGGAAAACCAGAAACAGAAACTCTGTCTCAGCCGGTTCCCCAAGCTTCTTCTCCTTATCAACCCTCATCTTCTGGTGGAAGAGGAACGGGAAGAAGAATGGGAAGAGGAATGGGCGCGGGTGGAGGAAGAGGTCTTGGTATAGGACCTCGAGATGGCAGAGGAGGAGGCCGTGGCGGAGGCGGAAGAAGATAAAAAGTATTGTACTTAGGAGAAATTACAAGAGTTTTGTGTTGGAAAACCCTTCAATTCTAAAGAAGGGTTTTCAATTTAGGGAAAATGAGATAAAATTGAAGCATAAAGGTCATCTGATAAACTTTTAAAATACGAAAACATAAAAATTTAAAACTAAACTATAATTCACACGTTGTATTCTCTTATTCCTCGCTTTGCTTAGAAATGATTCTCTTAATTTGTTTTTAGATTTTTAGTTTTTTAAACTTTTAAAACTATGGCAATAATTCCTCTATTAGAAAAAGATCAAGCAGAGAAAATTGCTAAGGTGGTTTATGAGAAATTTGAAAAAGATACCGGCAAAGTTCCAGAGTGGGTCAAAGTTATGGCTCACAATCCAAAAGTGGTAAAGGAATTTACAGAGCTTTTTAAGGTGATAATGAAAGAAGGATATATTGAACCTATGCTGAGATGGAAAATAGCATATACTGTTTCTCAGGCCTTAAAGTGTCCCTTTTGTGTGGATGTAACCGGGAAAATGCTCAAAACTATGGGAGCAACCGATGAAGTTTTAGAAAAAGTAGAAGAGGGAAAAGGCGAAACAGAAAAAGAGGAAAAGGTTCTGGAATTGGTTAGGCAGGTAACCTTAAAAGCTACCTGCAGTCCAGAACTTTTTAAAAAACTAAAAGAAGAATTTTCAGAAAAAGAATTGGTGGAAATTGTTTCAATTATTGGCTTGTTTAATTATATTAACCGTTTCAATAATACCTTTTGTATTCTTCCTGAATAAAGAGAAGAGAAATTTTAAAAAGTTATCTTTAGTTTTAAGATTTAGTATGAAAAAAACATTTTTTGGTTTTTTAATTTTTTTAGCTTTTGGATTATTTCTAATCCCCAATCTTAGTTTAGCCGAGGAAAATAAAGAAAACAAAGTTTGCGCTGTTTATTTTACTTTTATTGGTTGTCCTAATTGCGCCTATATTGATCCTATTGTTTTAACCGAGTGGCCTCAAAAGTATAGTAATTTGGTGGTGATTGAATATACATGGGAAGGAGGTGATTTTGAAGATCCTAATTCTCAGTTTTTTGGTGAATATTCTCATAAGTGTGGAAGCCAAGCTGCTGTTCCTTGTTTAGCATTAACAGGAAATAATATTAAAATAGGAAGGAATAATATTCCTGCGGCAGAAAAAGATATTAAAAATTTGGAACCTAATCTCTGTCTTCTAAAAGATAAATCGGTAGCATTTGAAAATCTTGACTTGAATGAATTACCGGCAAACCCTAAAGTTTGGGCGAATAAAAGAGTCTTGATTAAAAAAGAAGGAAATAATTGGCTTTTTCAATGGAAAGGTGATTCTCTCCTTTCAGACATAAGAGGTGATAAAATTATAGACAATAAGTTAGCAAAAGAATTACTTTTTACTAAGGATATTTCTAAAATAATTGAGGGCCGAGAATTTGAAATTGTGGAACCTGAAAAAGCTGAGTTTTCAGGAAGCGCTTTTCCGAAGTCTTCTGATTTTATATCTTATGCAGAATTTGAAAATGCAATAAAAATAAATGTTTTGGGAGAAGAAGAAAATGTTGGCTCGTCTCAGTCTATGCAGCTATCGCAAGGACGGTCGGATGGAGAAACGGTTGAGATACCTATTATTGGCAGGATAAAAACAGAAGAATTTTCCTTGCCTATTTTAACTTTTTTCTTAGGTTTAGCGGATGGATTCAATCCTTGCGCCTTTTTTGTTTTAACTTTTCTTTTAGCTGCTTTATTAGGATTAGCCGGTTCAAGAAAGAAGATTATTTTGGTAGGAAGTATTTTTGTATTTTTCTCTGGTCTTCTTTATTTTTTATTTATGGCGGTTTTGCTTAATGTGTTTCGATTAGGAGAAGAACTTAGGGTTTTAACTATTATAGCTGGAGGTGTAGCTATTTTTGCCGGAATAGTTAACATTAAGGATTATTTCTTTTTTCAAAA
>CAZFHD010000059.1:0-2167 GCA_964518455.1 uncultured Candidatus Saccharibacteria bacterium
AATCTATAACGGAAGAACAGTGGATAGGGTAATGAAACCTACTAGGGATGTTTCTCCTTTTTTATCAATCACTAAAGAATTAGGCAGAGATCCTTATCAAACTCCTGTTTCTTGTCCAATGAGTTATGGATATGGCGGGGCTATGGGACCTGCTCAGTTTATTCCTTCTACCTGGATATTGTATAAAAATAGATTAAAAGGGTTGCTGGGAAGAGCTTGCGATCCCTGGAATATTCAAGATGCATTTGTAGCATCTGGATTATATTTAGCTGATAATGGAGCCGCCAATCAAACGTATAACTCTGAATGGAGGTCAGCAATGGTTTACTTTTCAGGTTCTACAACCAATTCCGCCTTTTACTGGTATGCTAATCAGGTTTTAAAAAAGGCAGATCAGTTTGAAGAAGATATTAAAACTCTTGAATCAGCAAAGTAGTCCAATTTTACAAAAATACCCCAAAACCCTTGACAAGGTTTTATTAATATGCTATAATTGGAGTATAGTAAGAATGAAGAGAAAGCACTTTAAATTATATTAAATCGCTGTCCAGTAAATTGGCTATTAATCCTACTTAAGAACCTTAAAATTTTGAGGGTTAATAGCCAACTTACTGGACAGTTGGCAGGGCATACCGGCTTACCTTACTCCTACTGCCAGTCCGACGAGACTGGTTAGGAGGAGATGGGACATCCACTCTGGTGTCTCTAGAGTACCCGTCGGAAATGTAGAGGGAGAGGTCGCGAACTTTTCCTCAAGCGAGGGTCCCCCAAAAAAAAGGAGAAAGCTTCCCGTCCGTCGACAGCCGATAAGGCTTAAGGACGGAGTAGGGGGATTGGCCAATCCCTCTAAGAGTTCGTGGTTGGGTACTCTGCAGAAAACCCAACTGGGGATAACCGCCTGCCAACTGTCTTGTTAGTAGAAAGGGGGTGAGAGTTTTTTTCTCTCGCCCCCCCTTTTTTTGTTTCAATAAAAAAAGTAGAGGACGGGCCTCTACTTTTTTATTCTTCGCTTTTTTGCAATGCTCCGATTATCTTATCTAATTTGCCGTTTAGTATTTCTTCAATATTTCCCCAGGATTTTTTTATTCTGTGGTCTGTTATTCTATCTTGGGGGAAATTATAGGTTCTAATTTTTTCAGCTCTTTTAGCTTCGCCTATTTGGGCTTTTCTTTTGCTTCCCAGTTTAGCTTGTTCTTCTTCTTGTTTCTTTTCTAAAAGGCGAGCAGATAATATTGCCATAGCGTTTTCTTTGTTTTGGAGTTGATTCCTTTCTGTTTGAGAGCTTACTACAATTCCTGTGGGTATATGAGTTACTCTGATAGCAGTTTCTCTTTTATTGACATATTGTCCTCCGGGACCTGAAGCTTTATAGTGATCCGTTTTTATTTCATCTGGCTTGATTTTGACTTCTTGGGGTTTAGCTTTGAGTAAGACAGCTACACTAACAGTTGAAGTATGAATCCTTCCTGCTTTTTCTGTTTTTGGAACTCTTTGAACTCTATGGACTCCTCCTTCATATTTCATTTTAGAGAGGACATCGCCGTTTTTTAGTTCAAAGATTACTTCTTTGTATCCTCTTAATTCTGTAGGCCTGGAATTCAAGGTTTTTTGCATCCAACCTTGATTTTCAGCATATCTTGAGTACATTCTAAAAAGATCTCCCACAAACAGGGCTGCTTCATCTCCTCCGGTTCCAGCTCTGATTTCTATAATAGCTGATTGTGATTCCTTATTCATTTTATTTCTTCTTTTTTGATTTCTTTTGAAGTTCTTCTTTCTTAGCTATCTTTTGCTTAAATCTTTCTACTCTTCCCATAGTATCTATAGTTTTAGCTTTTCCTGTGTAGAAAGGATGACAATAGGAACAGATTTCTGTTTCCAGATTTTCTTTTGTGGATCCTGTTGTAAAAACATGACCACAAGCGCAAGTGATTTTAGCTTTAGAATAATATTTAGGATGTATATCCTTTTTCATGATATTTACCACATTAACAGATTTTGAGAAAAAATCAACCCTTTTGAAGTGTAAATGACTTTAAAAAATCTGCAGAGGACGGGCCTCTGCGGATTTCACTGGCTGAGGATGGGCTTCGTCGTTATATTTTTTCTACTGGGTGTATAGGTCCAGATACATATGATACACCCTTAGGTTTGTAAAATGATAACA
>CAZFHD010000060.1:0-2159 GCA_964518455.1 uncultured Candidatus Saccharibacteria bacterium
ATAAAAATATAAAGAACAAACAAATGCTAGCCAAAAAATATGAGCTCTCCTTATTAGAGATATACCCAAAAGATTTATTCCCGGTTAATCGCCTTGCAGAAATCATAAAAATTAAAGGAATATAAATTCGGGTTCGAATCCCGGCACCCCGACCATTCAAAATTTTTTGGATTATAATAAACAAAAAACCCCCTAAAAAGGAGTTTTTTTATTAAAAAAGCAGTTAAACTAATAGCTATCCCCGAAGGGAGCCCCACCATCTTTAGAAGATTCTTGGAGAACGTTCCAAGTGGGTGTCCGCACGTACAAGCCACGGCTCATACAAATATTGGACTCCCTATTATGGTACTTATAGTCCAGAATCTAACTAAGATGGCCGGGCACTTTCATTATATCGCGGACTAATACTGGCGTCAACCCCGTTAGAGGCAGAGCCTCACAAGAGACTCGTACGGTTGCCTTCTGGCGATCTGCCTCTAACGGGGTCAAACGGATAGAGAAGCACAACATCTATGTCCCTCGCCCAGTAATACAACTTTGACTGTCGCCTCTGGCGACAAATTAAAAATTGTCAAAGATGATATACTGGGCTCAGCATTTAAATCTTTAAAACTTCTACTATCTGCTTTATTAAAGATACCACAACAGGTGGCGGCATTAAGCTATAAGAGTTTTTTCCTTTTTCATCTTTAATCTCCCAGGGCCTCTCAGAAACTTTTACCCTTTCCCCGTTCCATTCATAAACAAACTCTGGAGTAATCTCGTAATTATCAACGTAATCTTTAGATTTATCTACGGGAATAGAATTTCTTAATAATACTTTGGGGATTCCATATAAAGAAAAAGCTTTCTTCATTAGCTCTTTATCTGTTTTCAATCTTTCTCTAATAGACTCTATACCTAATTCATCTCCTTCCTTAGCAACCATTCTTTTTCCTTCGCAAGCAGGATTATCACAGATTAAATAAAATTTGTCTTCTTTTTTATCATATCCCACCTTTTTTGTAGGAAGAAGTTTTAAATTTCTGGAGGTTTGGCAAACAGGACAAACTACCCTATATTTTATTCTCTCATCAATTACAGTTTCCGGAACATCAATTAAAACAAAAATATCAGAATCTTGCCTGTAATCTATTAAGTCCCTGAAGAATAAAGAATAAGAAATCTGGTTCATATTTCTGGGAAAGCCGTCTATAAAAAGAGCTTTTTTCCCTCTTTTTTCTATTTCTCTCTTCACTAAAGCCAAGAGTAATTCAGTAGGCACAGTAAGAGTTTTAGTGTCTCTTTTTCCTAAGGCTGAGATTGCTTCCTCTAAAGAAACCCAGCCCCGATAACTTTCTTCCAAAGAAGAAATAAGTTCTTTCCTTCGCCTTTCATCCCCCAGTTCTTTACCAATCTCTCTAACCATATCCCCTATTGAAAAATGCTCTATCTTATCTTCAGCCACCACTTCTCTGAACATTTTGGCGTAAGTTCCTTTTCCAGAACTTTTAGGGCCCAAAAGATAAGCTATAAAAGAATTATCTTTCAAGTAGCTTTTCAGTTTTTTTATTTCTTTTCCTGCTTTAAAATCAAAATACTCTTCTCTTTCTTTGCGATCTGTCAAATTAAACCCTTCACCTTTTGCTAAAGGTGAAGGGTCAACTTTAGTTTTAAAAATTGGAAATTCAATATTTTTCATGGACCCTACAAACTTACGAATAATTAAAAATTACTAAACTGCCCGAAGATCATCTTTAAGATATTATTACCGAGTAACTATTCTAACTTAAAGTTATTTCCGTCAGAAATAATCTTTATGTCTCCACTTTTATCTGTCCTTTGAACCTGTATACCAAATTCTTTCAATCTTGCCAAGACCTCAGGGTGGGGATGGCCGTAAGAATTTTCCCCTACTTGGATAACAGCCAAAGAAGGAGAGACCTCTTTTAGAAACTCAGAACAACTCGATGTTTTACTTCCATGATGAGCAACTTTCAAAACATCTGACAAAATATTAGAACCTTCTTTTACTAATTCTCTTTCTATTTTCTTACTTATATCTGCTGTAAACAAAAAAGAATCTAAGCCATAATCTAATCTAGATACAACAGCAGTATCATTAATATTTTTGACCTCTTTATTTTCCAAATCTTCAAAAGGATAAAGAATTGTTAAAA
>CAZFHD010000061.1:0-2048 GCA_964518455.1 uncultured Candidatus Saccharibacteria bacterium
TGAAATTAAGGACATTAGTTGTCCAGGGCAAAAAGAAAACAGGTGCCAAAAAAATAGAAAGATAGATTAGCCCTTTGCAAATTCTGTCCAAAATTTTGGCAGCACCTAATAAAGAATTTTTATTCTTTTCTTCTTTTACAGAACTCGTGGAATTGCTTTTTAAATTCTTCAATATTTTTCTCATAATACGCGATGCTAATATACTAATACATACTAATGATACAAATATATTCGTATGTGCCTATTCGTTAAGGCTATTCGCATACGTATAATTAGTATTAATTCGTATATTAGTATCGATTATTTTATTTTTTACAACCTTTATTTTACTACAATATTTTACAAGTTTCAACCAAATTTTAACTGGTCTCAATATTCTGATAATGGTTTATTCTTTTAATCTTTCTATCTCTACTTAAAACTACACAGATAACATCCATTCTATACTTTTCTTTAAAATTATGGAAAGCAATATAGGCCTTGGTATTTTTAAACATTTTTCTTTTCTTTTTGCTATTTATACTCTCCTCCGGGCTGCCGAACCTCTCATTTCTTCTTGTTCTTACCTCCACAAAAACTAAACTGCTTTTATCCTGGACTACTAAATCAATCTCTCCGTATTTATTTCTGTAATTCCGAGCGATAATTTTATAACCCTTCTTTTTTAAATAATTTTCAGCAATGTCTTCACCCAATTTACCTGTATTTAATTTTTGCCCATTATTCATAACTCCCTTCAAAACCCATAGAGGCCCGTCCTCTAAGAGAATGTTAATTAAGATTCTTCAACTCTTTCTTTCGGTCTATATTGCAATGTCTCTGCCATATGCTGGACATTTATTTCTGCTGAATCAGCTAAATCCGCAATAGTTCTTGCTGTTTTAATCATCTTGTAATAAGAACGAGCTGATAACTGAAAATTAGCGCCAGCCTGAGAAAGCAATTGTTTTACCTTCTCTGACAGCTTGCAATACTTCTTTATATGCCTATTTCTCATTTCTGCATTGGTGTAAATCTTTTCATCTTTAAACCTTTCCTCCTGCATTTTCCTGGCTTTTATAACCCGGGATTGTATTTGTAAAGATGTTTCCAAAGAATTTTTTATATTTTCTTCTTTTGAAAGTTTCTTAATATCAACCACCGGGACTTTCAAATGAAGGTCTATTCTATCCAAAATAGGTCCCGAAATTCTTTTTTGATATCTGTCTACCTCTCTGGGTGTACATTTACAAACCTTAGTAGGATGATACAAATATCCGCAGGGACAAGGATTAGCTGAAGCAACCAACATAAATCTTGAAGGATAATTAACTCTTTCTCTGCTTCGGGAAATAGTAACTCTGCCGTCTTCTAAGGGCTGTCTCAAAGATTCCATTACAGATCTAGGAAACTCGTTAAATTCATCTAAAAATAATACTCCTCTGTGGGCTAAGGTTATTTCCCCGGGATGAGGTCTGCTTCCCCCTCCAATAAGACCTACCTGAGAAATCGTATAATGAGGAGCTCTAAAAGGGCGTTTCCTAACTATCGTTCCCTCGGGAGGAATATTGCCAGAAACAGAATAGATTTTTGTTACCTCCAAAGATTCTTTCTCTGTTAGCTGAGGCAAAACATCAGGCAAAGCTCTGGCTAACATTGTTTTTCCAGATCCCGGACTTCCTACCATTAGAAGATTATGCCCTCCGGCAGCTGAAATTTCCAAAGCTCTTTTTGCCTGTTCTTGTCCTAAAACTTCTTTCATATCAAATTCAGCTTGCTCAAAAACTCCGTTCTCTTTTTCTCTATATTCTACAGGGTTTAAGTTTATTCTCCCTGTTAATTGGGCTAACAACTGATTAAGGTTTTCTATACCATATACATTCACCCCTTTGATAATTGCCGCTTCATTTGCCGAGCCCTTTGGAACAAAAATGTTTTTAATGCCATTTTCTTTAGCAAATAAAGACAGAAGTAAAGCCCCTTTTGTATGCCGAAGACTGCCGTCTAAAGAGAGTTCGCCGAAAAAGAGAGAATCTAGCCGGATAGCCGATATCGAGACGTGGGTGAAG
>CAZFHD010000062.1:0-2022 GCA_964518455.1 uncultured Candidatus Saccharibacteria bacterium
CGGCTAAACAAGAAAAAGAGATGATTAAAGATGAAAAGGAAATAATTCAGGGAGAAATGGATGCCTTAAAAGAACAGACGAAGGCTCTTGAGGACCGTCTTAAAGAATTAAATAAGAAAAAGAAATAACATTTTATGCCATTTAACGAAGAAAATCGTTCTGGCGCTCCAGGACAAGGTTTAGGTAGAGGAGGCGGCCGAGGTCGTCAGCCTGGCGGTTTTGGTTTAGGCGGCGGCGGTGAATGTGTGTGCCCAAAATGTGGTAAGAAAATTCCTCATCAGCAAGGAAAACCATGTTATGAAGAAACCTGCCCTGATTGCGGAAGTCGAATGACCCGAGAACAATAAACCCTAAATCTGAAATACTTAATAAATAATTTCTACAAATTTCTATTAATTTCTATAGATTTCTAAGACTTGTGGAAATTAGCTTTGTGAAATTTATAGAAATTTGTTGTGGTTTGGATTAAAAATTTATGCGTGTTTGTATTACCAGTTCAGGTTCTAACTTAGATTCTTTTGTTGACCCGCGTTTTGGCAGGTGCCTTTATTTTATTTTTGTGGATTCAAAGGAACCGGAAAAATTTGAATCTGTTAAAAATACGGGAATAAACGCAATGAGAGGAGCCGGAATTCAAGCAGCTCAAACAGTAGTTGATAGAGGAGCTGAAGTAGTTATCAGTGGTAACTTTGGTCCTAATGCTTTTGGAGTTTTAAGCGCTTCAAGAGTTAAAATTTTTCAGGCGATGCCCAGCGCAAAAATAAGAGATGCTTTAAATGCTTTTAAGCAAGGTCAGTTATCAGAGATGACTCAGCCTTTCGGAGGGGGATTAGGACCTTCACCAGGCGGTCTTTCTGGAGGAGGAGGGAGAGGTCTCGGAAGAGGAGCTGGAGCCGGCAGAGGCAGGCAATGAGAGCCGTAAAGCCTAACCTCGGAGTATTAAACCTTCTTGAATTCTAAGAAAAATGGCAGACATTTTTAAACAAGGACAAAAAACTACAATAATAGCATTTCTGGCTACTATTACTTTTGCTTTAGCAAAGGCGATAGTAGGATTTATTTCGGGTAGCGTAGTATTATTAGGTGATGCCGTGCATAGTTTCGCTGATTCTTTTTCCAGTTTTGCCGCTTGGTTTGGTTTGAGGATTGCTAAAAAAGAACCTACTCAAAAGTTTCCTTACGGTTTTTATAAAGCGGAAAGTATAGCTGCTTTTTTAATTTCTCTTTTAATTTTGTTTGCTGGTTACAGTATTATAAAAGAAAGTATAAATAAGCTCTTTTTAGAATATCAACTTTCTATCCCAATAATGGCAATGAGCGTAGCTGTTTTAGATGCTATTGTAATGTTTTCGGTTGGATCTTACGAAATGAAAATAGGCAAAAGAATCAACTCTCAAAGTTTGATCGCAGACGGTAAGGAATCAAGGATGCATCTTCTTTCTTCTTCTGTTGTGTTAGTGGGGTTAATCTCTGTTATTCTACAGATTCCATATTTGGAAGGAATTACCGGGATTTTGATATCTCTTTTTATTTTTCAGGCTGGTCTTAAGTCAGCTAAAGATTCAATTTTTTCCTTAATGGATGTTTCCCCGAGTCCAGAGATTGAAAAAAAGATTAAGAAAATTTTAAATCAAATATCTGGATTAAGAAGCTTTGAGAATTTAAAGTTGAGAAAATCGGGCCCTTTTGTATTTGGAGAAGTTGAGGCAAAGATAGGGAAGACGGTAAGTATGGATAAAGCGAATGAAATCTCAAAAAATATAGAGAGGGAAATTAAAAAGAAAGTAAAAACAATAGATTCTTTCACTGTTTCTTTTAAGCCTTTTGAAACAAAAAAACAAAAGATTTGTATTCCAATTGAAGAAAATAAAGAATTGGATTCTAAAATATCATCTCATTTCGGAAGAGCTCCTTTATTTATGTTTTTAGAGATTGAGGAGGGGAAGCTAAAGCGTTCTTATATTAAGAAAAATCCTTATCAAAAAGAAGAGATGAGAGCCGGGCTTAAAGCATGCAAGTTTG
>CAZFHD010000063.1:0-2013 GCA_964518455.1 uncultured Candidatus Saccharibacteria bacterium
CGCCAGAAGAAAAAATATCCTGGCCCTTTAGGGCTTCCAATGGCTTGCTGGGTATTGGGCAGTGGGTCTTAAAATAATAATCAAATAAAAAAACATAGAGGACGGGCCTCTATGGCTGTGACAAGAGCAAGATTAGTATTTTTAATTACTCAAAACCCCATAAACTCTCTGATTTTAGTTATAGGAATAGCAGAAACTTCTCCTTTAGAATTAATAATATTTAAACCTACCAACTCGCCCTTAATATTAAATAAAGGACTTCCCTGAAGCTCTTCTTCTTCTAAAATATTAGTCTTAATAAAATCTTTATCATATGTTTTAATAATCCCTTCATTAACTACCCTGCTCAAATTATTGTTTTCTAAAACACTTGCCACCAAAAATACTCTCTGGCCAAACCTCAAACTGCCAAACTCTGCAAATCCTGCAGTAGACAAATTCTCCTTTTCAAGTTTTACCAAAGCTAAATTCTTTTTTGTGTCTCTTCTCAAAATCTGATAAGTAGGAGTTTCACCGTTAACAAAGAAAGTAAAATCCCCTCCCTGAGGAACAAGGTCTGAAAAAACAACCATCAAACCATCTGCCGTGACTATCAAACCCGAACCTTCTAAAACTCCTGTTTTTGTTTCAGTTCTCACTCCGACTACAACCCTTTCCACTTTAGCTACAGCATCTTGAAGAGCTGTATTCTCCTCTATTACAATCTCTCTTTTCTCAGTAATATAGGTGGGAGCTTGCTCTAACCTATATTCATAAAAAAGAGGTCTTTCTATAAAATAAGGCCAGAGAATCTGGTCTGCAAAAATTCCGCCTCCTACACCAAAAACAAAGACTACAATTAATTTAAAGATATTTTTAATCATTTGCTAACTCCTACTTTTTCTTTCTTCTTTTTGAACTCTGAAGGGGCTTTTACCATAATTTGCTTACTTTCAACATCAACTATAGCTCTTTCTTCTTCATTAATTATCCCAGCTACAATCTTTAAAGATAAAGGATTAAGCACTTTCTGCTGGATTGCTCTTTTTAAAGGCCTAGCTCCCAAATTGGGATTAAAGCCTTGTTCCGCCAAAAGTTTCTTAGCTTTTTCTGATACTTTTATCTTAATTTTTTTCTTCTTTAAACGTTCTTCAACCTTATCTAATTCCAAATCAACAATCTTTTTAATTTCAGCTTTACTCAAGTAGTTAAAAATAATAATATCATCTATTCTGTTGATAAACTCCGGCCTTAAGCTTTCTTTAAGAACTTCCATTACTTTATCTTTCAGGGATTTCTTTTCTTCTTTTTCTTTTTCTCCCAAAAATCCAAGAGAACCCATCTTAGCTATATGTTCAGAGCCAATATTTGAAGTCATAATCAAAATAGTATTCTTAAAAGAAGCTACTCTTCCTTTAGCGTCAGTTAATCTCCCATCCTCTAATATCTGAAGAAGGATATTAAACACGTCAGGATGAGCTTTTTCCACTTCGTCTAAAAGAACAACGCTATAAGGTCTTCTTCTGATTTTTTCTGTCAATTGTCCTCCTTCGTCAAAACCCACATAACCCGGAGGAGATCCTATTATTTTAGAAACAGCATGTTTTTCCATATATTCTGACATATCTAATCTGACTAAAGCATCCTCATCATTAAATAAAAATTCTGCTAAAGCCCTAGCAGTTTCTGTTTTGCCCACACCGGTAGGACCCAAAAACATAAAAGAACCCAAAGGCCTGTCTTCCTCCGATATCCCAGCTCTGGCTCTCCTAATAGCATTAGAAATAGCAGAAATAGCTTCTTTTTGGCCTATCACTCTTTTAGAAAGAGTCTCTTCCATTTTTTCCAGTTTTTTAGCTTCTTCTTCTATCAAGTTAGTCACTGGAATTCCTGTCCATTTAGAAACAACTTTAGCCACATCTTCTTCTTCAATGTCTTCTTTGAGAATCTGCCTATTCTTTTGGATTTTAGCTAATTTTTTTTCAGATTTTCTGATATCCTTTAAAAGTTCTGGAATCTTTCCGTATTTAATCT
>CAZFHD010000064.1:0-1951 GCA_964518455.1 uncultured Candidatus Saccharibacteria bacterium
AAACACCCTTGCTAAAAGATCCATCATTCTAATTACTTTAAAATTATACCGCTTCTTTCTTCTTTATCATATTCTTCAACTATCTCATTAATGTTTTCTTTAATTATTTCTATTGCTTTTTTAATTTCCGGCTCTCTAATTACAACGCAAACAAATTTATTCCTCATTCTGACAATATTAGGACCATATATTTTCCCTACTATAACATCAATATCTGTTAGAACAGACGCCGTTGCCTTAGCTTTGCCAGGATCTCCATGGATTCTCGTTTCGTCTTCTTTATATTTAACATTTTCTCTTCTCTCTCTAAAAATTAAATTTCCATCTGAATATTCCCACACCTGAAAGTATTTTGACATTCCTATATCATCATCTGATTTTATTGTTTTATTATCATCCGTACCAACAGCAAACAGCAAATTCTGTTTAATCTCTCTTATTGCTCCCTGGGGACAGGTTATTATAGCTTTTTTTAAACAATCTGCATTTTGATCTTTTACCCTTGCTCTTCCGTCTAATATCTCTATTCCTTTTGGGCACGCGCTTTTACAGATTCTACAACCAACACATTTATTTTTAGATATGTTTATCATTTTAAACTAATAAATTATTTTTTTCTTGCTTGTTTTCCATAAATTTATAATGATGGTTTAAAGATATTTTTTTAAGATAAGTTAAGCTCTTCCTCTATTTCCGCTTTTAGGGCTTCTTTTGAACGCAAGCCAATAAATTCTTTGATCATCTTGCCCTCTTTAAAAAGTTTCATATTTGGAATGCTTTGAATCTGATACTGCATAGCTAATATTTGATGTTCTGAAAGTTCTGTGTTTAATTTTCCTATCTTTACCCTGCCGTTAAGTTCTTCTGAAAGCTCTTCTAAAGCGGGAGCCATCATTAAGCAGGGCTGGCACCATGGCGCCCAAAAATCTACTAAAATAGGGATATCTGATTTTAGAACCTCTCCATCAAAATTTTCATTCGTAATTTCAATTATTTTTGACATATTTTAATCCTAATTATTTATTTTTAATAATTTTTTTAGCAGATTGTTGTGTTTCTTCCCATATATTTTTAGAGTATACCCATATCTTTAAAATCAACTTCCCTTTCTCTTTTTGAAGGATTTAACTCTCTTAATAATTCCTCCTCATAGGTTGGCTTTTGAACTTTGTAGAAAACACCGAGAGGAATTTTAGAGTCATCTTTATCATAATCCCATTGTTCAATTTTTTTCATCGCTTCCTTCTTAGAAGTTAGATTGCTCTCTTCCATTTCATAAACTCTTTTACTATAAAAATCAGCGGTGTCAAAAAACGTGATACAGGGCTGGAGAATTTCAATAAAAGAAAAACCTTTATGTTTAATTCCTTTTTTTATTAATTCCTCAAGATGATTTAGTTTCATAGAATAGCCTCTAGCTATAAAACTCGCTTTTGCGGCAAGCATTAATTCCAAAGGATCAAACGGTTCTTCAACATTTCCCCTTGGAGTTGACTTTCCTTTAAATCCCTTAGGCGAAGTAGCTGTAAATTGGCTGGTGGTCAAAGCGAAATTCCTATTATCGTGAACTAAAACCGTAATATCAATATTCCTCTTGGAGGCATGAATTAGATGGGAAATCCCTTCGTTATAACATCCGCCGTCTCCGATAGAAGTTATTACTTTAAGGTTTGGATTTCCCAATTTTATTCCTTCAGCTGAAACAACAGGCCGGCCGTGTAACGAAGAAAAACTACTTAAATCCAGATAATCAATAATCTTTGAACCGCAGCCAATTCCGCTTACTACAACTACATTTTCTTTTGGCATTCCTTCTTTTACCAAAGAAGAAATAGCTTGCTTGAGAACAGTAAGAATCCCAAAATTTCCGCATCCGGGACACCAGGTATTTTCAGCATAAGTATTTAGTTCTATATTTTCATCAGGCATATTTATTAAAATTTTCTTAATT
>CAZFHD010000065.1:0-1925 GCA_964518455.1 uncultured Candidatus Saccharibacteria bacterium
GTCATATTTTGCCTGGGAAACAGGGCCAAAATAACCTCTGTAGTTTCCGTAGGCAACATCATTGTCGTCTTGCCATTCTCCAACAGCAGCCTGGGTAAGAGGACCGTAATATTCGGTCTCGTTACCAGCAGAACCAACGCCGGAAGCTGCTACAGTATTACCAGCGTCATTCAGGTATTCCTGTAAGCATTTAACGTCAGTACCTGACATTCCAGGATAAAGATTTCGAGTAAAGTCGCAGGAAACTCCTACGCCTTCTCCACTACCACCCGAGAGAGTGGCAATCTGAGCCTCAATTTGAGTCAACAGATCTTGAAGATCGCTCAAGCTCATATCACTAACATCAACTGCGTTAGCTGCTATGGGAGCGACTACTGCGACAACAGCTAATGTTATCGCGCTTGCAATTAATTTTCTCATAATTTGTAATTTCCAATTATCAACTTTTTGTTTTGTCAACCTTCGGTTGATAATTGTTTTGACTTTTTTTTATGACTTTTTATAATGTATCGCTGTCGACCTTTTCTTGAACTTTTGGGTATAAAATATTTTCCAGGCATGGGCCCAAATACTCAAAAAGCCAAGAAATCAACGATTCTTTTTTAATCCACATATCCTAAAAAGGATAGTGGCGGATTAACACAAACATTTGTCTACGCTATATCATCTCTAAAATATTGTCAATGTGGAAAACTTGGCTTAGCCAAGTTTTCAAATCAAATATTCACTAATTTCTCCAAAGCTTGGTCAAGTCTTCCTTCTTCAATAGCTTTCTTTATTTCTTCCAAAACTACAATATCTTCTTCCATTAAAGATCTATTTTCTAAATCTTCTACTTGGGTCTTTAACATTTGGACTAAAGCTTCATTCATTTCCCTGTTTTCAGGTATTTCTACTCCTAATGACCTAATTTCCCCTGTCTTTTGGGCTAAACTCTTGATTTCACCCACAATTCCCTTTGTAGCTTGAGGATTTTCTTTTATTTCTTTTCCTATGCTTTCCGCTGTTTCTGAAACACTAACTTGATATTCATTAATTGCCGGAGCTAAGTTGCTTACATCGTTTTCTTCAGCAATTTGAGTTAATTCTTCCAATCTTTTATTTGTTATATCAAAATTACGCCCAAGTTTATCTGAAGCAAAAGCTCCTCTCCCTCTCTCGCTCATTTTTTTAACTGAAAAAAGGATATTTCCTGGAACAGAATTTTGGGCAAAACCAAAAGTTCCCAGTATAATCAAAACAAGCGCAAATGTAGCAAAAGCTAATTTATGCTGAAAAATTAATCTTAGACCTAAAATAAGCTCATTTAAGATGAAAACAGAGAATTTTTCTTCCTCTAAAATTCTTTGTTTAGTCAAAACTACCCAGTCTTTTCTGGGTTTTACTTGGCGGAGTTGTTGGATTTTTTTGATAATGTCTTTATCTTCCATCCTATTTAGTTATGACGGATCTCACACAAATTTATTACAAGTTTTATAACTTTATCTAATCCGCTAATCTGTGTCTAGTTCGTTTTTAAGGGCCTTAAGAGCCCTGTGGAGCTGTACTCTAACAGCTCCTTCAGATTTACCCAAAGATTTAGCTATTTCTGGTATTTTTAAGTCATTTAAATAATGCATCACCACTACTTCTTGATAATCTTCTTTAATATTTTGGAGAGCTTTTTTAATATTCCTTAAATCTGAGTTCGTTTCACTCTTTTCTTTAATATTTATGTCCGGGTCGGACACTGGAACAGAATCAAACGAAACAAACTCTGCCTTATTTTTATCTCTGTAATGGTCAACTATTAAATTGCGGGCAATTTGATACAAAAAAGCCCGAGGATTGTCAATATCCCGATGATTATCTTTAAAAGACTGCCAGCCCTTGGTAAAGGTTTCAGCGCATAAATCTTCGGCTATTTCTCTTGAACTGACCTTAAA
>CAZFHD010000066.1:0-1900 GCA_964518455.1 uncultured Candidatus Saccharibacteria bacterium
TTTTTCGAGACATCAAAAGTATTTCTCGAGTAGAGTTTTATCTATTAATTATCTTTTTGATAATTCTCGCTGTTTTCTTTTTGAAAGCTTCACCTTCTATTGAAGTAGAAAACCTTCAAGGTTTTGATTTCAAATTCTTAGCTTTACCTTATGGAGTAGTCCTTTTTTCTCTAATAGGAACTGCTATCTTGCCTGAAGTTAAGGAGATGTTATTAAAAGTTTCTTTGGATAAAAAAGAGGTTAGGAAAGGTTTAAAAAAGGTGATCTTTTGGACTATAGCTTTAGCTACTTTAGTCTATCTTCTTTTTGTTCTTTTAGTTTTAGGGGTCTCGGGTTCTTTCACTTCTGAGGAAGCTTTGTCAGGGTTAGGGTTAGTTTTGGGAGATGGGGTGATAAAATTAGGTTATCTTTTCGGAGTTATAAGTTGTTTTACTTCTTTTATAGCTCTTTCTTTGGTCTTGAAGAAAGTATTCTGGTACGATTTTGGTTTCCCAAAAAATACTTCTTGGTTTTTAAGTTGTTTTTTGCCTCTAACTTTTTTTCTTTCGGGTGTTAGAAGATTTATTGAAGTAATAGGTTTCACCGGAGCTGTTTCTTTGGGGTTAGAGGGAATAATTATTGTCTTTTTGTACAGAGCTTTTTTGAAGAAGAAATTTTCTAAAAAAATAAATCCCGCTTTTTACTTTTTGGTCTTAATTTTTTCTTTGGGAATAATATTTGAATTAATCTACTTTGTTGGCAAAATATTTTTTTAGGTATAAAATATAAAGTATAACGGTAAAGATTGGTAAATTTTTGATGAAAAATAAAGCTTTTGAAGAACATCTTTATAGGAAATTTTCTATTAATGATTTAATTATTTTTTCTCTTTATTCTTTAGAAGAGAGAAAAAATAAATGCAACTTTGAAGAGTTGGTAAAAGGATGTTTTGTCCTTTTTCCTGGCGCTTTTTCTTTTTCCAATTTTTCCAAGTGGCCGGATGCTAGAAAATTAGACAGACCCTTAAGAAGTTTAAGGAATAAAAAACTTATTGCCGGAGATCCTAAAACCACCTTTTCTTTAACTAAGGCCGGCAGAAAGAAAGCGGGGGAAATAGCTAAAGATTTCAGGCAAGGAAGATTAAAATTGTGAGTCCTCATATCCAAACTAGAGTTCATTTTTTTATATCAGGAATAGTTCAAGGTGTCTTTTTTAGGAGTCAAACCCGGGAAAAAGCTCAGCAATTGGAATTAGAAGGCTGGATTCGCAATTTACCGGATGGTAGAGTGGAAGTAGTAGCTGAAGGAGAAAAAGAAAAGATTGAAGAATTAATCAAATGGATTAAGAAAGGCCCTGCTTTGGCTCAGGTTTCAGATCTTAAGATAGAATGGCAAGAATTTAAAGGAGAATTTAATAAATTTAAAATTGAATATTAAATATGTATATTTATATTTTTATTGCCGGGTTTGGAGGAGGTGCCCTAAGGGGAATTGTGGGTTTTATAAAACACCAGTTTTCTTACAAGCAGGTAGGTTTTAATCTTCCTTATTTTTTAGCTATGACTTTTCTTTCAGGTGTTGTCGGTCTCTTGGTTACGGTGGCTATTCAAGAAAGTGGATTTGAAATTATGGACTTAAAATATCTTACTCCGGCTTTGGCTTTTATAATAGGATATGGAGGAGGAGATTTTCTTGAAAACATCTATAAAATTCTTACCAAGAAAATTAGTTTCCATTCTATAAAAGAAAAGTAGTAGTGGAAGAGGATTGGCTTTTTATAAACAAAATCCCTCCGACTAAAGTTGGAGGGATTTTGTTTATAAAAGATTTATTGAGAAGGAGTTTCTTCACCGCCTTCTTCAGTTTTTTCTTCAGTTCCTTCTTCAGTTCCTTCTTCAGTTCCTTCTTCAGTTCCTTCTTCA
>CAZFHD010000067.1:0-1783 GCA_964518455.1 uncultured Candidatus Saccharibacteria bacterium
AGATAAAAATAAAAAAAGAGTAACCTTGGCTTTAAAAATTGACACTAATTTTGTTCAGGTAATGGAGTATTTTGAGATATTTACCAAAAGGATGGTAGTGTGCAGAAAGGCTGCAGAATACTTAGGTTACAACTTTGGTCTGATTATAAATAAATTTAGACTACTTTAATGGAAAACATAATTTTAACAAACCCTTGGATTTTAATTATCATCACACTCTGGGTTTTGCCCTGGAAAGGAGTGGCTTTATGGAAGTCGGCGAGGAATAAGCAGAAAATTTGGTTTGTAGCTCTTTTGGTGTTGAATACTTTAGCTATTTTGGAAATTATCTACATTTTTTACTTTAGTAAAAAGAAAAAAGAAGTTTCTAACATATGAGACAAGCTACTTTATGTTTTTTGGTTAAGGAAGGGAAAGATAAAAAAGATGTTCTTTTAGCTATGAAGAAGAGAGGATTTGGAATGGGAAAATGGAACGGGGTAGGAGGAAAAATTGATTTAGAAAAAGGAGATAAAAATATTGAAGATACGGCTATTAGAGAAACGGAAGAGGAGATTGGTGTTAAGATTAAGGGCTTAGAAAAAGTAGCTTTATTAAAATTCTTTTTTCCTTATAATAAGAATTGGAGTCAAGATGTTCATGTTTTTTTAGTTAGAAATTGGAAAGGAGAACCTTCGGAATCAGAGGAGATGTATCCTAAATGGTTTCAAGCGGGTAATCTTCCTTTTGAAGAAATGTGGGATGACGATAAGTTCTGGGTTTCTAGAGTTTTAAACGGCGAAAAACTAAAAGCTGATTTTATTTTTAAAGAAGGTGAAAAAATAAAAAGCCGTAATATTAAAAGAGTAAAAGAAGTGTAATTATGAATATTTATGAAATAATTGAAAAAAGAAGAAGTATCAGGAAATTTAGAGGTGAGGAAGTTCCGGAAGAGAAGTTAAAAAAGATTCTTGAGGCTGCTAAAATGTCGCCTTCAGATAACAATGCTCAAGATTATAAGTTTGTAGTAGTTAAAGATGCTGAAAAGAGAAAGGAATTATCTAAAGCTGCCTTTAATCAGAAATTTGTAGGAGAAGCTCCTTTGATAATTGTTCCTGTTTCTACCAATCCAGAATACATTATGAGCTGTGGAATTCCAGCTTATCCTATAGATATAGCTATTGCTATAGATCATATGACTTTAGCTGCGGTGGAAGAAGGTTTGGGTACTTGTTGGGTTGGAGCTTTTGATCAGGAAAAGGTTAAAAAAATTCTGAACATTCCAGAAAAATACAAAGCTGTAGTGTTGCTGCCTTTAGGAGATCTTTACGGTGAGCCAAGCGTTAAATCCAGGAAGAACCTGTTAGAGTTAGTTCGTTATGATGAGTTTTCAGAGTAAATATGTTTGACAAAATTAAAAAACTGCAACAATTAAAAAAAATTAAAGATTCTTTATCCCAAGAGAAAATAGAGATAGAAAAAGAAGGTGTTGAATTAATAATGAATGGTAATTTAGAGGTAGAAGAATTAAAGTTAAACTCGGATTTGTCGAAAGAAAACCAGGAGAGAATTGCTAAAGAGTGTTTTAACGAAGGAGTAAAAAAAGTTCAGTTGAAAATGGCGGAAAGGTTTAAAGGATTGATATAGAAAGACTTAGGAATATGTTAGAATAACCCGAGTATTCTCTGCTTGGGTTTTTCTTTTTGAGTTTACCCCCCACCACTTTAAACATATCTCTGAAAAAAGTAAGAGATTTAGGTAAGATACAGAGAGATTAAAACTTTTTTAAGTCTTTGTATAAAGT
>CAZFHD010000068.1:0-1752 GCA_964518455.1 uncultured Candidatus Saccharibacteria bacterium
TTTAATAATATTTTCAATGTTAATAAAAGTTAAAGTTTTTCCGAATTCTAAAAAAGAAGAGGTTGTCCAAAAATCAGAAGACAGCTTTGAAATTAAAGTAAAAGAAAAGCCTAAAGAAGGCAGAGCTAACAGAGCTGTCTTAAAGGCTCTTTCTTCTTTTTTGAAAATGCCCGAGGGGAAAATCAGAATAATCAAAGGTTTTAGAAAAAGAAACAAAATAATAGAAATAAAAGAATAGAGATATATGAATTTTAAAGAATATCAAAAGCTTTCAAGAGAAACAGCTATTTATCCCGACAAGGATGATAATTTTATCTATCCTACTTTGGGTTTAGCGGGAGAATCAGGAGAAGTAGTTGAAAAGATAAAACATATCTTAAGAGATGATAAAGGAAAGATTTCAGAAAAAGCTAAACAGGAAATAGCTAAAGAGATAGGTGACACTTTATGGTATATAGCTCAACTTGCTACAGAGCTGGATTTATCTTTAGATGAAATTGCCTCTTCTAATATTGAGAAATTGTTTTCTCGAAAAGAAAGAGGAACTCTTCCCGGAAGGGGAGATAATAGATAATTGTTATGAGATATAAAGATAGAGTTTTTGGAAATATAGACATTTCAAATCCTGTAATTTTAGAATTACTGGAAACTTATTCCCTTCAAAGGTTAAAAGGAGTAGATAATGCAGGTTATTTTGATCCCTGTTATTTTCCGGGAACAGGTTTTTCTAGATTTGAACATTCTGTAGGGGTTTTCTATCTTTTGAAAAAATTTGAAGCTCTCCCTGAAGAACAAATAGCAGGATTAATCCATGACTTATCTCATACTGTTTTTTCTCATTGTATAGATTATGCTTTAAGAACAGGTTCTGAAAAAGAGCAGAGTCATCAAGATAATATTTTTAAGGAGTTTGTTTTGAATTCTGAAATCCCAGAGATTCTTAAAAAATATAGAATTGATTTAAACTATATTCTAAACGAAAAGAACTTTTCCCTTTTGGAAAAATCTTTACCTGATTTATGCGCTGATAGAATTGATTATTCTTTAAGGACAGCTATAGCTTTTAAAGAAAGTGATTTTAAAAGGATAAATTATTTCTTAGATAATTTAAATATTGAAAACAGCTCTTGGGTTTTTAATGATATAGAACTTGCCAAAGAGTTTGCCTCTTTGTTTTTGAAACTGAATAGAAAATGGTTTGCTAGTGTTTTCTCTGCTGTTATGTTGAAGAGCGTAGGAGAGTGTTTAAAATATTCTTTGGAGAAGAGATATATATCAGAAAAAGATCTTTATACTACAGATCAGCAAGTTTTAGATAAAATTGAAAAGAAAACAAAAGAAGATCCTCGATTAAAATTGCTTTTTAAAAGAATGAATAATGAAACAGGATTTGAACTTGATAAAAAAAATTATCATTTTCAAGTGTTTTGTAAATCCCGGGTTGTTGATCCTCTTTGCAGATACAGAGGAGAGATAAAAAGAATCTCAGAAGTTGAAGAAAATTGGAGTAATATTATTAAGAAAGAACTGGAACCTAAAGAGTATTATATTAGATTTTTGATTTAAGAATCATAGCTTGTCCTTCCATTAGGAGGCTAAAAATTGGAAATTTCTGAAAAAGTAAGTTAGAATGAAAAAATGATAAGCTTTACTGATGTAAAAAAGAATCCTCAGATTTTAGAGTTTATAAAAAAGACAGAAGAGTATCTGGCCTCTTTATCTTATACAGATCACGGTCTTCGTCATTCAAAT
>CAZFHD010000069.1:0-1674 GCA_964518455.1 uncultured Candidatus Saccharibacteria bacterium
TGTAATAATTTCTCTCCCTTAACTGTCTCTAAAAGACCGTTCTCTTTAATCTTGTCTTTAGCTCCTCTAAGAACGCCTCTCCTCTTCTGAACAGATAATTCTGCAAGTGCAGGCATCTTACGAAATATTATTACCACTATTCCCGAAAAACCTACTAAAAGAAAAATTAGGGATATAAAGTTTAACATAGTTAAATTTCGTATCTTGCAAACCTTTTAATGCTAATATTCTCCCCCAGCTTGGCAATGTATTCTTCCAACAATTCTCCAACAGTCCTTGACTGGTCTTTAACCCAGGGCTGAGAAAGTAAAGAAACTTGTTCCTTGTACTTTTCTAACTTACCTTCAACTATCTGATCTGTAATCTTTTTGGGCTTTCCTGAATTTTTAACCTGCTCTTCATAAATTCTTCTCTCACCGTCTAAAAATTTCTCCGGGATATCTTCTTTTGCTAAAAATAAAGGTTTCATTCCGGCTATTTGCAAACAAAGCTCATGGGCTAAATTTTTAAAATCATCCGACTTTGCTACAAAATCTGTTTCACAGTTTAACTCTATTAAAACTCCCACTTTTTTATTGGAATGAACATAAGAATCTACTATACCCTCTGAAGTTTCTCTTTCTGACTTTTTATCAGCCACTTCTTTCCCCCATTTTCTCAATAACTCTTTTGCTTTAGAAGAATCCCCTTGAGTCTCTTCAAGAGCTTTTTTACACTCTAACACCGAAACTCCGGTTTGTTGGCGTAATTGTTTGATTTGATCTATATTTACCATAAAAATTATAAACTATAAATTAAGGATATATTTTTACTTCCCATCTTTTAATTCTTGGCCCTTAGCTCTTAATTCTTGATTCTCTTTACCCTTTTCTATTGCCTTTTCCACTTTTTCAAGAATATACTTAACAGAAGAAAAAGCATCATCATTAGCAGGAATAAGATAATCAGCCGGAGTAGGATCTACATTAGTATCGGCAATTGCTATAACCTTAATACCTTTTTTTCTGGCTTCTTTTATAGCTAAATCATCTTTCCTCATATTAAAAACAAAAATGGCATCAGGTAATCCTCCCAAGCTTTTTATTCCTCCTATCTTAGTTTCCAGTTTCTTGATTTCCCTATCCATTTTAATTCTTTCTTTTTTGGTGTATTTTTCTAATTCTCCTTTCTCTTTCTTTTCTTCTAAATCCTTTAAATAATCTACTCTCTTTTTAATAGAACCGAAATTAGTAAAAGTTCCTCCCAGCCATCTTTCGGTAACATAAGGAAGATTATGTTTTTCAGCAAACCCTTTTACCAGATTATTTATTTGAACTTTAGTTCCCACCAAAAGCAAGGTCTTGTTTTCTGAAGCAAGCTTTTGGATAAATTCTAAGGCCTCTTTAAATTTTTGAGCTGTTTTCTCAAGGTCTATAATATGTATGCTGCTCCTTACGCCATAGATATAGAGCTTCATCTTAGGAAAAACCTTAGAAGTTCTATGGCCTAAATGCAAACCGGCCTCAGCCATTTCTTCAATATTAATACCGAAATCCTCCTTTTTCCCTTTTTTAGTTTTCCCTTTTGCTACTGGCATATACCATAATGTATAACATTTTTGAAAATATAAATCAACCCAGTGTACTGGTTCATATGATATGATACACTTTGAAGTCTTCTAAAATCTATGAAAGG
>CAZFHD010000070.1:0-1647 GCA_964518455.1 uncultured Candidatus Saccharibacteria bacterium
TTTCTTAATGTCTGAGAACTTCTGTCTTTTAAAATTAAACCTATAGCCAGGTCTATTATTTAAACTATCTAATAATTCGCAGAAATCTTTGTCGTTCAAAACTTCCAAGCCAATTTCTCGGCATACCAACATAATTTTTTTATTTGCTTTCGCAACCAAACTACGATCAGTAACAATCTCAGCTTCAAAATAATAACCCCAACCAGGAACTTTTACCAACGCGAACTCAATTCCTTTGTATAAATAAAGATATGTTTTTGTTGCCTGCAACACTCCATAATAGAATCCTAATATCAACAGCAATTCAATCATTTCCCCGAATTTTTTCGAATCTATCGGAAATAAAAATTCTTTTCTGGCATCATTCCCGCTCCATTTTCCATATTTTAAAACCAGCTCTGTTTTTCTATTTGTAATTCTAACTTTTAAATCTATAGGACTTCTATGTAGTTTAAAGGTTTCTTTGTCTCGCGATGGCGAGTAAATAACAGAAAACCTATCTTGTTTACCAAGATATTTTCCGCTTTTCTTTAAGAATTTATTCAATTCTTTAAATTTTCTTTCAGTTAAATAACCTCTATGTTCAACTTCAACTTTTGTCATAATAATTTTAATTTAAAATTTCTAATGGTGTGGACCTAGGTGGAATCGAACCACCGTCTCAGCAATGCGAATGCTGTGTTCTGCCATTAAACTACAGGCCCATCTACCAATTTTCACTGGTTGTTTTTATAAATCTTAATGGATCTACGCTAGCGCCATTAACTTTAACTGAAAAATGTAAATGAGGAGCAATTGAATAACCGGTATTCCCAGAAAACCCTATAATATCATCCATTTTAACTTTCTGGTCTTTTTCAGCATTAAAACTGCTTAGGTGTAGATAAAGAGAGTAAATTCCTAAGCCGTGGTCAACTATCAAAGTTTTACCATAATTTATCAGATCCTCAGTAAAACAAACTACTCCATTATTAATAGCATAAACCGGAGTACCAACTTCGGCATCAAGGTCTACTCCCAAGTGTTGGAGTTGAATTTCCCCTTTTTTTCTAATATTTCCATAAGCGCCAACTATTTTAATTTTATTAAGAGGATAGGTAAAGGGCTTATCGAAATAAGAGGTTGGAGTATAAATTTCAAGAACCTGGTAAATACTGGGGTTATCTTTTTTAGCAATATTTTCTGCAATTTTTTGCTGGGTATATCCTTCTTTCTCAAGTTCTTCACTAACATAGAGTTCGGTTATTGGAAAGTTCCTTTTGACTACAGTAATTCCTTTTTCAAGTTTCTCCTCACCTATATTAATACTTAAACTATATTTACCAGGATTTTTCTTAACATTAATCCCAAAAATAGAAATCCAGCCATCATCAACTTTTACAAAATCTAATTTCTCTTGGCTAAATTTTCCTTTAATATTTTCCGTTTTTCCTTCAATCTTAATCAAAAGAGAATCTCCTTGTTCTAAGCTATTAGAAGAAAGAAAAATTCTATTTTCATAATCTTCAACAGGGGAAATTTGAGATAAAGATGAATTTTCTTCTTCTTTTTCTGGAATAGCTTTCTTGTTCAAAATTATCTCCTTTGGAGCAACTTCCATTGAAGCCAACCAATATTGATAACCTTTGTAGGCAAAAAAACTTAACA
>CAZFHD010000071.1:0-1609 GCA_964518455.1 uncultured Candidatus Saccharibacteria bacterium
CAATTACCCCTCAACTCTATCAAATGAGCTAAAACCTCTTTTCTGGAATCGAAATCCTGCTGATTTCGGGTATCAGGGATGAGATCAAAATCTATAATCTCAACCCCTCCTGGTTTTTCTAAAGCATCCCAGCCACGGTAAGTTGCTATTACTCGTTTTGCATCTATCATTTTTTTCTCCTTTTCAAAGAACCATAGGTGATTATTATTCTATTGTTTTATTTTAAAATGTCAACCCCGAGCGTTGTGGAAGCAACGCAAGCACTAAATCCTAATGCCTAAATCCTAAACAAATCTCAAATCTAAATTCCTAAATCACAAACACTAAGCTAACAACGTGATAAGACTGCCATGGTAGTCTTCTACAGGGACTTTTTTATTTAAGAATAAAAGAATTTGAGGTATAATATAGAAGACCCCCTACCCAATACCAGCAAACCATTGGCCAGAGAGATTTTTCCTTCTAGCTAGGCGCGACGAGCGCAGTGTACCTTTAGGCACATAAGGGAGGAGCAACAACGCCAGAAGAAAAAATATCCTGGCCCTTTAGGGAAGCCTAAAATTAAGTGATCTCTATGCTCCTCCTCCTCCTCAATGTATTCTACAAATATAATTTCGTCGTCGCGCCTTGACCTCGCTTAATTTTGGGCTTCCAATGGCTTGCTGGGCATTGGGCAGTGGGTCTATAGTATGAAAAAAGTTTTTCTTTTTATATTTTCGGGTTTATTGGGCTTTTTTCTTTTTTTCTGGATTATAAAATATGTAGGCTGGGGGAAAATAAGAGAAGTTTTAACTGCTTTTTCAGGCTTTAAAGGTTTAGCTATTTTGGGAATAAGTTTTTTAATTTGGTTTGTGGAAATTTGGAGATGGAAATTTATCTTAAAGTCTCATGGCGAGGACCTTCCTTTTTTTCAACTGGGAGAGATTTTATTAGCCAGTTTTTCTTTATTTTATCTATTTAGTCCAGCAGCTATTTTAGGAGCAGAGGGTTTTAGGATTTATGCTCTCAAGAAGAAGTTTTCTATAGCTTGGGAAAAAAGTTTAGCTATCAGTATTATTGAAAGAATTTTAAGAGCTAGTATGATGCTTATTTTTTTAATTCCGGGAGCTATAGTTTTTCCATTTTTGGCTAAAGTTTCTTTGAATAATTACGGTTTAACTGTCGCTGGTTTAATTGGTGTTTTAAGTTTAGCTTTAATTTTCTTTTATTATAGATCTCTAAAGAATAAAAGTATTTTTGAGTGGTTTTTAAAAATCTTTTCTGTCAAAAAAAGCATAACTCGGAAAATAGAAAAAGAGATTTTCCATTTTTTTGATTTCAGAAAACCTTTGTTATGGAAAGGACTGGGCATTACTTTTTTGAAATATTCTTTAATCTTATTTCGGGTTTGGCTGATTCTTATCTTTTTGAAAGGTCTGGGAGTTAGCTTTTTATTAGCTTTAACTATATTATTTTTTATTTACCTTTCTTACCTTTTGCCTGTTCCCGCAGGTTTGGGAGTTTTGGAGGCCTCCCAATTAGTAGCTTTCAGCGCTTTGGGTTTAGGAACAGCTGCAGGCATCAGTTTCAGTTTTATTATAAGAGGAGCAGAATTGTTTGTAGCTTTAAT
>CAZFHD010000072.1:0-1522 GCA_964518455.1 uncultured Candidatus Saccharibacteria bacterium
CCACTAAATCTTCTCTTAGATTTTTTAAATATTTGTTGTTCATATTTCTATAAAATTATCTACGCTTGACCTTTATACTTTTATTCTACCAAAAAATCGCCGTTTTGGCGATTTTCTGAATAGAGCTCTCCCTACTGGACGCGTTTAGAATATTAGATTGGTTAAGAATAAAGGAAAATTTGGATATTTTGCAAGAAAATCTCGTTTTTTCTTTTTAAATATGTTCATATCTTGAGTTTTAATTATAGTTTTAGCTAATTAGAGCATATACTTATAACCAATAAAAAGTAATAACATCTTAGCTTTTAAAACAAAAATTATTTGCTCCCGATAAAAAACAGCAACACGTGTTTTTAATGTACCTGCTTTTGCCTAATTATTTCCCGCAATAATCCCTCAACGAGTTTCAGGCTCTTTTCGTCTATTATAGAGATAGCCAGCACCTCTTTTCCTGTTTTTTTGAGAAGGGCCACTTTCTTTTTAATTTCTTTTTCGGGCAGCAAGTCGGTTTTGGTCAAAAAAACATATTCCGGTTTTAATAAAAGCTCCTTATTGTAAACCTCGAGTTCATTCCTGATGGTTTTATAGTCTACCAAAGTATCTTGGGATTCAGACGAAATAAAATGGAAAAGGGTTTTTGTTCTTTCAATATGTCGCAGGAATTTAATACCCAAACCCTTGCCTAAAGAAGCTCCCTCGATAAGGCCCGGGATGTCGGCCAAAACGAGCCCGTAATAAACTCCCAAGTTGGGATTTAGGGTCGTGAAAGGATAATTGGCCACCTTGCTTTTAGCTTTAGTCAACTCGTTCAACAAGCTGGACTTACCGACATTCGGCAAGCCGACAAACCCGACATCAGCTATCATCTTCAATTCCAACCTCAATTCGTATTCCTGCCCCAAAGAACCTTCTTCAAATTCCTTGGGAGTTGTGTTAGTAGAGGATCTAAACTTAAAGTTGCCTCGCCCTCCTTTGCCACCTTCAACTATTAATAGGCACTGCCCCACAGAAACAATCTCTGAATCCTGTTCCAAGGACAAATTATGAATGACCGTACCCACAGGCACCTTCAAGAAAAGGTCTTTACCATCTGTACCATCGCTGAATCCTCTTTTGCCGTTTTTCCCATTTTCAGCTGACGGTTCTTTTTTGTAGCGAAATTGATTCAAGGCGCTTAAATCAGAAATCCCTTCAAAATAAACATTACCTCCCCGACCGCCGTCCCCACCAGTCGGCCCGAGAGTCATTTTAATCTTACTGAAAGCCACGGCCCCCCTGCCGCCGCCGCCGGCTTTCACCCTAATTTTGACGTCGTCAATTAGCATATTATTTAATCATTTTCCGCGTGGGTTTTAAAATAACCTTTGTAATACCATATAACTTTTAGACGCTAGAAGCCCGTTCGTCCGATCATCTATTCAGTCAGGCTTATTTTATACAAAACTCGCAATTTTTTTGGTTAATTCATCTTTTCCTTCGTTTGTTTTGGCCGAATATCCCAAAACCGGTATATCTCGCGCTT